>DATHGL010000189.1:0-5505 GCA_035317625.1 Gemmatimonadales bacterium
CCATCCGGCGTCGCCCGTGGCGGCGCGGATCCTCGCGCGTGTCGTTCCCGCGCTCGGGGACGCGACGGGAGACGTGCGCGCGTTCTTCGAGGCCGTCGCCCGGCTCGCCCCCGTGCTCTCCACGGTGCGCGGCCTGGCGCGGCACCTGCGCATCTGCTCGAGCACCGTCATGTCTCGCTTCTACCGGGCCGGCCTGCCGTCGCCGAAAACCTACCTCGCCGCGATGCGGCTGCTGCATGCGGCGTACCTGTTCACCAACCCCGGCCTCTCCGTCGCCGACGTGGCATACCGACTGGATTACTCCTCACCCCAGAGTTTCGGGCGTCAGGTGAGGGCGATGCTGGGCGTCACGGCCGGGGAGTTCCGCCGCCGTTTTCCCTTCGACGTGTCGCTCGAGCGCTACGTGGATCTCCTGATCACCCCGTACCGGGAAACCCTGCGCGCGTTTCGCCCACTCAATGCGGGACTGTGGGACCAAGGACCGAACGTGACTCGCGTTTCCCGGCCGGGGTGATCAATCGGCCGCCGCGCGCACCCCAGTTTGCTCCGGGGTCTCATGCTCCCGCTGGAGCACCGAGAAGCGCGCAATGCTCGCCCGCAGCCGCTCGGCCAGCTGGGCGAGCTGCTGGGACGTCGCGGTGAGGTCTCCCATCGAGGTGATCTCGGCCTGGGTGGCGGCCGCGGCGCCGTCCGCGCTCTGCGACGAGGCGCTCGAGATCGCGGCTACCTGCTGCAGCAACTGCGCGAGATCCGCGAGCCGCTGCGCCTGGCTCCGGGACACCTCCGCGGTGGCGTCCACCAGGTCGCCGACGAGCTCGATCCCCTGGTGCAGCTCTTGGAGCGCTCCGTCGGCTTCGGCCGCCACGTCGCCGATGTCGCGGACCTTCGTCTCTCCCGACTCCATGGCCCTGGCTGCCGCGTCGATTCCCGCGCGCAGGTCGGACACCAGCTCCGCCACCTCGCGCGCCGACTTCCCGGCCTCCGCCGCGAGCGCGCGCACCTCGTCCGCCACGACCGCGAAGCCTTCGCCGTGCTCCTCGGCTCGTGCCGCTTCGATCGCCGCGTTGAGCGCGAGCAGGTGCGTCTGGCGTGCGATCCGGGCGATCGTCTGGGCGAACACGCCGATCCGCTCGGACATCCCCGACAACCCCGCCACCGTCGAGGCCGTCGCTCGGACTTCCTCGCCCACCGCGCGCAGCGTCTGGCTCGCCCGCGCCACGCGCTCGCGGCCGCGCTCCGCCGCGGCCACCAGTCTGGCCGCGTCCACCTGCATCAGCTCCGCCCGGACGCGCAGCGATTCCGCCTGGTCGGCCGCCTTGGCGCTCTCGCCCCGCGCCCCCTCCGCCATCTCCCGCTGCTTCCCGAGGTCGGTGGCGAGCCGCTGAGCCGTCTGCGTGACGGTCTCCGAGGTGGCGTGCAGCTGTTCGGTCGAGGCGGCGAGCTCTTCGGCGAACGCGGCCACTTCGTCCGCCTCACGCTGCACGGTCGAAATCGTGCCGGCGATCTCCTCGATCATGCGATTGAAGCTGCGCTCGAGGAACCCCAGCTCGTCCGACTCGCCCGCGGGCGCGCGTACCGCCAGGTCGCCTCGCTCGGCTTCGCCCATCACGCTGCGGGCGTGGCGGATCCGCTCGATCAGCGTCGCCGGGATGCGCTTGATCGCCATCGCGACCAGGATGAAGACCACCGTCTCGAGCCCCGCCGTCGTCAGGCCCGCGCGCGGCTCGTACAGCGTGTTGTGCAGGAACGTCGCGCCCAGGTAGGCGAGCGCCGCGGTGAGCACGAGGAAGTTGCCGACCGTGTGGCCCTGGTCGAACGCGTACGGGAGCACCGCGATGAAGAATGCGGCGACCAGGCCGCCGCGCCCGAACCACACGACCAGGACGGCCACCAGCAGGACGTCGAGGAGCGACAGCGCGTACACCAGCCACCAGCGGTACCAGCCACGCTCGTTGATGAGACCCAGCAACTCGTTCAGGAAGGCCGCCCCGCCCGCCACCAACACCATGGTGGAGGGGAGGGTCTTCACCGCGCCAAATCCCCACCCCACCAGGCCGAACGCGAACCCGACCGCGACCATGGCGCGCCGCAGCCGATGGCTGCGTGCGATGGTCTCCAGGTCCTTGAGCCGCTGCTCGAGGCCTGTGGCGTCGTCCTTCCAGCCCCGCACCCGCGAGGCGAGAGACGGCCGAAACGGTGACGGCGGACGTGCGCTCACCGGGGCTGATCATACACCTCAGGTGATCAGCGCGGCAATCGCCCAGGCGGGCGTAGCGTTCACCGCAAACCAAGCTCCGTGGCGGTGACGAGCGCCTCGACGGAGTGGCCGGCCTGTTCCAGGGTCGCGCGGCCCCCCTCCTCCCGGTCCACGACCGCCAAAACGCCAAGGACGCGTCCTCCCTCGGCGGTGACGGCGGCGATCGCCTCCGCGGTCGAGCCCCCCGTGGTGATCACGTCCTCCACTACGACGACGCTGGCGCCAGGGGTGAAGCAGCCTTCGACGCGCTTCCCGGTGCCGTGGTCCTTCGGCTGGCGGCGAACGCTGAAGGCATCGAGCGGTTGGCCCCGGGCGTGCGCCGCCGCGGCGATGGCGTAGGCCACGGGGTCGGCGCCGAGCGTGAGCCCGCCCACGAGATCCGGCGCCCACCCCCGGGCGGCGAGCCGCTCCAGTCCGAGGGCCCCGATCACCGCGAGGCCTTCGCCCGACATGGTCGTACGGCGCGCATCGATGTAGAACGTAGAGCGCCGTCCGGAAGCGAGCAGGAAGTCGCCCCGCGTGACCGAGCGCTCGCGCAGGAGGTCGCGGAGTCGTTGCTGCAGCAACCCAGAGGGAGAGGGCACGTGATATAGTAGTAGTTGTTGCTACTACTATAGACTCCTCCGGAAAACGGTCCGCTTGAGCGTCGCGAACAGCCCCGCTTTTGGGGTCGTCCCGGCGGCGAGGCCCGCGGCGACCTCGCCCGCGAACGCCTGCACCGTCGGTTGGCGCAGGCTCGGGTCGCGCGCCAGGGCGCGCATCACCGCCGCTTCGAGCCCGGCCGGGAAGCGTTGCCCCGGTACCGCCTCGTTGAGGGGCAGCGGCGGCTGCGTGAGCAGCTGTTGGAACAGCTCTCGCGGGCTGCGCCCGCTGTAGGGGTGCCGGCCGGTGAGCAGCCAGTACGCGATCGTCGCCAGGCTGTAGATGTCCGCCCGGCCATCGACCAGCTCACCCGACAAGGCCTCGGGCGCGACGTACTTGAGCGTCCCGACGAAGAACCCCGTCCGCGTGAGGCGCTCCTCGGGCGGGAGCTCGGCGTCGCGCGCGATCCCGAAGTCCAGCAACTTGACCCGTCGTGCCGTGGGATCGTAGGTAATGTTCTCCGGCTTCAAGTCGCGATGGATGATTCCGGCCCGGTGCGCCGCGGCCAGCGCGTCGGCCAGCTGCCGCACCACGTCGCCCACCAGGGCCGGAGCGAGCGGGCCCGCCCGGTGTACGTATTCGGCCAGGGACTTGCCCTCGGCCCATTCGAGGGCGAGGTAGTACAGGCCGTCCGCTTCCCCGTAATCGTAGGTGCGGACGACCCCCGGGTGCACGACCCGGGAGCCGTAGCCCGCTTCCCGTAGGAAGCGTTTGACCGCCGTGGGGTCGCTCGCGAGCCGTGACCGCAATACCTTGAACGCAGAGGGCCCGCGCTCGGGGTGCTGAGCGCGGTACACCTCGGCCGTGCCTCCCTCGCCAACGCGCTCGAGGAGGCGGTAACCGGCGATGGTACGACCGGCGAGGTTCTGGCTGGGCATGGGAACGCGCCAAACTAACGCCCGGATTTGAGGTTGAGCAAGTGAGACGATGGGCCGCAGCAGCAGGCTTCGCGGTCGTGGCCGCGTGCAGTCCCACCGCGCGGCCCGGAGCCGGGCCGCGTCCGGACGCGGGCGCGGCGGTCTCCACCCTGTTCGACGCCGCCGCCGTGTACGGCTCCATGGGCTTGCTGGTCGCCGGACCGCCCCTCCCCTTTGTCGGGACAGTGCGCTACCTCGCGGATGCCACGTCCGACTCCACCCTCGCCGTGTTCGCCGTGTCGCTGGCGAATCATGCGCTGAGCTTCCAGCGCGACGGCGACGGGTTCACGGCGCAGTACCACGTCGAGGTCGTGTTTCGGGACGACAGCGGTCCCGTGCGCCAGTTCGCGACCGACGAGACCGTGCGGGTGCGTACGCTTCAGGAGACGGTGCGCGCCGACGAAAGCGTGATCTACCAGCAATTCGTTGGCGTGCCTCCTGGCGTGTATCACGTGAGCGTCGCCGTCCGGGACCGGAACGGCCCCGCCGTCTCGCTCCGGGAGGGGACCGACACAGTGCCGCGATTTGCGGGGCAGGGCATGAGCGTGCCGCTCGCCGTGTACCAGGGTCCCGGACGGAGCCGCGCCTCTGAGGTGCCAAAGCTGCTCGTGAACCCGCGCGCGACTGTGTCCTACGGCGCCGATTCGCTGCGGTTCTACGTCGAGGCGTACGGGACCCGGCCCGGCGCCCGGCTGTCGCTGCGCGCCGTGGACCAGGGCGGCCACGAGGTGTGGCACGATACCGTGGCGTTGGTGGGCACCGAAGCGCTGGCGACGGCGCTGGCGGTGTTGCGGCCAGGGGAGCTCCCCGTCGGCGCGGGGCGCTTCGAGGTCGCGCCGGTCGGTGCGAGCTCCGCGACGTCGCGGAGCGCGCCCTTCTTGGTGAGCTTCTCCGACCAGTGGGCGATCACGAACTACGATCAGATGATCAGCCTGCTGCGCTACTTCGATCGCCCGGATTGGGTGGACAAGCTGCGCCAGGCCGCACCCGACCAGCGATCCGCCGTCTGGCGGGAGTTCTACAAGGCCACCGACCCCTCCCCCATCACGGCGGAGAACGAGGCGCTCGAGGCGTACTTTCGACGCGTCCAGATCGCGAACCAGCGGTTTCGGGAGACGGGTGACCCGGGGTGGCTCACCGAGCGGGGCGAGGTATTCATCTCGCTGGGTGAGCCCGACGACGTGTTCGACTTCAGCACCGAAGTCTCGCGCTCGGGGGGACGCGGCATTCGCTGGACGTACAACACGCTGCGGTTGACGCTGTTTTTCCAGGATCAGTCCGGCTTCGGGCGGTTCCGCCTCACGCCCTTGTCGCGGGCGGAGTTTCAGCGTGTACTCGGTCAGGTGCGTCGCCGACAGTGAAACGGGTCGCCGTGCTCCTGGGGGTGGGGGTCGTCAGCGCGCTGCCGGGCGTCCTCACGGCCCAACAGTCACGCCCTGACGACGTGGCGGCGCGTGCCGAATCCCTCCGGCTCGCCGGCCGGCCCTGGCACGCCGCGGAAACGCTCCTCGCCGCCGCGGCCCGCGATCCCTTGCTGAACGCCACCTTCATCGTCGAGGGTGCCAGGGCGGAGCTCCACGCCCGTCGCTACGATCGCGCCCGCGGCCTGCTGATCGGCCAGCCGTGGCTCGAGGACTACGGGGACGGCGCGGCGCTCGCGGTGTTGGCCGAAGCGGAGGCGCGGCTCGG
>DATHGL010000190.1:0-17984 GCA_035317625.1 Gemmatimonadales bacterium
GCCGCCACGGGAGCGCCCCTCCACGCGCGACCAGAGCAATGACGGCGATGGGAGCCAGGGACGGCGGCGCCCCGAGCAGCGGGAGCGGCCCGACCATCCTGAGCCACCGGACCGGCCCTCGCGGCCCGACCGTCCGGACAATCCTCAGAACCCCGACCGCCCCGAACGGCGCGATCGCCCCGATCGCCCCGATCGCCCCGATCGACCGGATCAGCCGGATCGGTCGAAGCAACCGGATCGGCCGGCTCGGCCCACGCAACCCGAGCGACGCACCGTCCCCGATGAGCCGCGGCGCGCCGAGCCGCGGCGCGAGGCGCCGCCGCCGCGCAACGAGCCGCGGGTCGAGTCCAAGCGCGAGCCGCCCAAAGACAAGCCGCGGGCGGAACCCGAGCTCAAACGCCGCAAGCCATGACGGCGTAGCGAGCCGTCCGCGCGCCCGACCGTAGTCCTCTCCGGTCGGGCGCGTTAGCTTTCGTGCCCCTTTCGTCGAGGTCCCGCCGATGCGGTCCCGCGTGACACTGCTGCTCGCGGTGCTCCCCAGCCTGGCCGTCGGGCAGCGGCAGCAGCCGCCCGCTCGCGGCGCGGCTTCGATCACCACCGCGGATGTGCGGCGCCGGATCGGCATCATCGCCGACGACTCGATGCTCGGTCGCGCGACGCCGAGTCCCCAGCTCGATGCCGTGGCGACGTACGTGGCCAGCGAGTTCCGGCGCTTCGGCCTCAAGCCGGGCGGCGATAGTGGCACCTACATGCAGCGATATCCCCTCGACGTGCTGCGGTTCGACCCCGAGAGCGCCACCGTCCGGGTCACGGCGCGCACCCCCTCGACCTGGCGGATGGGCCAGGACATCCTGCTCGTGGAAGGGCAGCCCCCGGAGGGGGAGGCCGCGGGCTCGGCCGTGGTGATCACGGGCTCCGGCGATACCAGCGGCGCGCTCGATTCAGCGGCGGTGGCCGGGAAGGTGGTCTTCCTAGCATACGGGCCTGGCCTCAACGCGATGGCCGGGAAGGTCCTCCCGCTACGGCCGCTTGCGCTGATGTTGGTGGCCGGGTTCCCCGACTCGATCTGGCAGCGCCTCCCCGGCCACGCGGCGAGTGTGCGCGTGCGGAATCCGAGCGAGGGAGGTGGGCTCTCGATCCCGACCGTGTTCGCGGTGCGCTCGGCGACCGCCGGCCCGCTGTTCACACAGGGCGGCGCGAGTCCCGACTCGCTCCGAGCCTGGGGTGATCGCCCGCTGGCAGCACACCCCCTGACGGACGTCACGCTGCACCTCGATGTGCACGAGCGGCTGCTCCAGCGGACGTCGGCGCCCAACGTGGTCGGCGTCCTCGAGGGCAGCGACGCCGTCTTGAAAAAGGAATACGTCCTGTTCACCGCCCACATGGACCACATCGGGACGCCAAGTGCCGGCGAGGGCTGCGCCGCCCGCGGCGGCGACTCGATCTGCAACGGCGCGGATGACGACGGCTCGGGCACGGCGGCCGTGGTCGAGCTGGCCGAGGCGTTCGCATCGGCCCGAGAGCGGCCCAAGCGCTCGCTCGTGTTCATGACGGTGAGCGGCGAGGAGCGGGGCCTCTGGGGGAGCGGCTACTTTGCCGATCATCCCACGGTACCGCTCGCGAGCATCGTCGCCGACCTGAACAGCGACATGGTGGGCCGCAATGCGAAGGACACGCTCGCCGTGATCGGCCGGGAGCACTCGAACCTCGGCGCCACGCTCGATAGCGTCGCCGCCGCGCACCGCGAGCTGAACATCAAGCCCGTGGGCGATCTCTGGCCGCAAGAAGGGCTGTTCTTCCGCTCGGACCACTACAACTTCGCGAAAAAGGGCGTGCCCATTCTCTTCTTCACGACCGGCCTGCACCCGGACTACCACCAGGTGAGCGACTCGCCGGACAAGATCGACGCCGAAAAGGAAGCCCGGTTCGCGCGGCTGGTGTTCTATTTGGGCCTGGCGGTCGCGAACACGGCGCAGCGCCCGCAGTGGAACCCGCAGAGCTACAAGCAGATCGTCGGCGGCGCGAACTGACTGTTAGCTGACGGCGGCGAGCAGCTCGGCGTTCGTCTTGGCGCGCTTCAGCTGTGCCAGCAGCACGTCCATCGCCTTCTCCGGCGGCAGCCCCACCAAGCCCCGCCGCAGCTGTTGTTTGGCGGCGACCGTCGCGGCGTCCGCCAGCAGCTCTTCGCGCCGCGTGCCGCTGGCCGCGATGTCCACCGCGGGATAGATGCGACGGTCGGCCAGGGTACGGGACAGCCGCAGCTCGGCGTTGCCCGTCCCCTTGAACTCCTCGAAGATCACGTCGTCCATCCGGCTCTCCGTCTCGACGAGCGCCGTGGCGATGACGGTGAGGGAGCCGCCCGTCGGCACCGCGCGCGCCGCACCGAACAGCGCCTTGGGCTTGGCAAGGGCGTTGGCGTCGAGGCCGCCCGACATGGTGCGGCCGCTCCCTCGCCCCGTCGTGTTGTGGGAGCGCGCCAGGCGCGTGAGCGAATCCAGGACGATCACGACGTCCTTGCCGAGCTCCACCTGGCGGCGCGCGTGCTCGAACACCATGTCCGCCACGGCCACGTGCCGCTCGTGCGACAAATCGAAGCTCGACGCGATGACCTCCCCCCGGCCCCAATCGATCATCTCGCTCACTTCCTCGGGCCGCTCGTCCACGAGCAGGATGAGCAGGATCGCCGCCGGGTGATTGAGCGCCACCCCCTCGGCCACGGCCTGGAGCATGACGGTCTTCCCCGCCTTCGGCGGCGACACGATCAGCGCCCGCTGGCCGAAGCCGAAGGGGCAGATCAGGTCCACGACCCGCTGCGTCTCTGCCGTCCGGGGACTCGACGCCTGCGGCGTCTCGAGCCGGAGCGGGCGGGACGGGTGGACGGCGCCGAGCTTGGTGAAGTCGGGCCGCTCGGCCGACGGGGCCGGTGGTGCGCCGTTCACACTCACCACCCGGCCGTTCTCCAGCGTGACGAGGTCGCCGCGCCGCAACCCGGGGAGCCGCACGCCGACGTCGCCCTTGGCGGGCAAATAGCTGTTCGCGGCGAGCCGCAGGGCGCCGCCGTTGGAGGTGGGGTCGAACCAGCCGGTGATGGGGGGCAGTGTGGTCCTCGGTGCACTATCAAGATAACGGACAATCGATGACTGACAACCGACCGCTATATTCTCCCCCACATGCGCCAGGATCATATCCGCAACTTCTGCATTGTGGCCCACATCGACCACGGGAAGTCCACCCTGGCCGACCGGCTCATCGAGCTCACCGGGACCCTCGACAAGCGCCTGATGCGCGAGCAGGTGCTCGACACGATGGACCTGGAGCGCGAGCGTGGGATCACGATCAAGCTCAATGCCGTACGCATGAACTACCACGCCCGGGACGGCGGTGTGTACGAGCTCAATCTGATCGACACACCGGGGCACGTGGACTTCACCTACGAGGTGTCGCGCTCGCTCCAGGCCTGCGAGGGCGCCATTCTCGTGGTCGACGCCTCGCAAGGGATTCAGGCGCAGACCATCTCCAACCTGTTCCTCGCGCTCGATGCGGGCCTCGAAATCATCCCGGTCCTCAACAAGATCGACCTCCCCGGAGCGGAGCCCGACCGCCGGGCGCACGAGATCCACGAGCTGATCGGCGCGAAGCCGGAGGAGATTCTTCGCATCTCAGCCAAAGAGGGCACCAACGTCCCGGAGCTGCTGGAGGCCGTGGTGCGCCGCGTCCCCGCGCCCCGCGGCACCGCCGACGCGCCGCTCCGGGCCCTGATCTTCGACTCCTACTACGACCGCTATCGGGGAGCGATTCCCAGCATCCGCGTCGTGGACGGCACGATCCGGCCGGGGATGAAGATCGCCTTCGGCGCTCACAAGGACGACCAGTACGAGGTGGACGAGGTCGGCTACCTGCAGCTCGGGCACAAGCCCGTCGAGGAGCTGGGGGCGGGCGAAGTGGGCTATTTCGTCGCGAACGTGCGCGGCGTGCGCGAGACGCGCCCCGGCGACACGGTGCTCGACGCCGAGCACCGGGATGCGCCGCTCGTTCCGGGCTACCGCGACATCAAATCGATGGTGTTCGCGGGGCTCTACCCGACGGAGCCGAACCAGTTCGAGGAGCTGCGCGACGCGCTCGCCAAGCTCCAGCTCAACGATGCGTCGCTGCAGTACGAGCCCGAGTCGTCGGTGGCGCTCGGTTTCGGATTCCGGTGCGGCTTCCTCGGCCTGCTGCACATGGAGATCGTGCGGGAGCGGCTCGAGCGGGAATTCAACCTCGACTTGATCAGCACCGTGCCCAACGTGGAATACCACGTGCACAAGACGGACGGCACGGTGGAGCTCGTCGAAAATCCCAGCCTGATGCCGCACGGTTCGACGGTCGATCACATCGAGGAGCCCTACGTGAAGGCGCGCATCGTGGTCCCCGCGGACTACATCGGCGCGATCATGAAGCTGGGACAGGATCGGCGCGGCGTGTACACCGGCATGCATTACATCGATCCGACGCGCGTCGATTTCGGCTGGGAGTTCCCGCTGGCCGAGATCATCCTCGACTTCTACGACAAGATGAAGACGATCTCGCGCGGCTACGCGTCGCTCGACTACGAGTTTCTCGAGTATCGACGGTCCGAGCTCGTGAAGCTCGACATGCTGTTGAACGGGGAGGCCGTGGACGCGTTCTCGGTGATCATCCACCGGGACAAAGCGTACGAGTGGGGCAAGAAGATCGCCGAGAAGCTGCGGGAGCTGATCCCGCGCCAGCTGTTCGAGGTCGTGATCCAGGCGGCGATCGGGACGAAGGTGATCGCGCGCGAGACGATCCGCCCCCTGCGCAAGAACGTGACCGCCAAATGCTACGGTGGCGACGTGACGCGCAAGCGCAAGCTGCTGGAGAAGCAGAAAGAGGGGAAGAAGCGGATGAAACAGGTGGGGACGGTCGAGATCCCGCAGGAAGCGTTCCTCGCGGTCCTCCAGGTTGACTGATCCCACGCCATGAGTCGCCAGTCGCTCCTCGTAGCGCCGGCCCCGTCAGATTCCACGCTCGCCATGCCTGACGCCGTCGCCGGCCCCGCCCTCGTCATCCAAACAGCGTTCTTAGGGGACGTTCTGCTCACGACGCCGCTGGTCGAGGCGCTCGCCGCGCGGCACGGACCCGTGGACGTGGTGACCACGCCGGCGGCGGCCCCGCTCGTCGAAACGCACCCGGCGGTACGACGCGTCATTCCGTACGACAAGCGCGGCGCGGACAGCGGACTCGGCGGGCTCGTCCGGCTGGCGCGCAGGCTCCAAGCCGAGCGGTACGAGGTAGCGTATCTTCCCCACCGGTCCTTGCGGACGGCGGTCGCGACGTGGCTGGCCCGGATTCCGAGGCGCGTGGGTTTCGCCGACGGGTGGAGCATGCTCTACACCGACGTGCGGAAGCGGCCGAAGGACGGGCATGAGATCGACCGGCTGCTGGCGCTCGCGGACGTCGAGGGGTCGCGCGCGCACCCGTCCTTGCACATCACGCCCGACGATCGCGCCTTCGCGGAGGGTTTTCTGCGGGAGCACGGGATCCGCGAGCCGTTCGCGGCGCTCGCGCCGGGCTCGATCTGGGGCTCGAAGCGCTGGCCATACTATAGACAGGTGGCGGAGCGGCTCGCCGGCCGGGTGGCGATCGTGGTAGTCGGCGGGTCGGAGGATGCAAGCCTGGCCGCGGAGATCACGGCCGCGGTCGGGCGGTCGGGGGGCCGGGCGGCCAGCAGCTGCGGCCGGCTCACGCTGCGGCAATCGGCGGAGGTCATCCGGCGCGCCGCGGTGCTCGTGACGAACGACAGCGCGCCGCTGCACCTCGCGCAGGCCGTCGAGACCCCAACGGTGGCGATCTTCGGGTCCACCGTGCCGGCATTCGGGTTCGGGCCGCGGGGGCCGCGGGACCGCGTCGTCGAGTTCGCCGGTTTGTCGTGCCGCCCGTGCTCGGCGCACGGGCCGCGGAGCTGCCCGCTGGGCCATCACTTGTGCATGAAGTCGCTCAGAGTGGAAGACGTCTTTCAGGCGATCGAGGAGACCGGTGCGCTACATCGTCGGGATTGACATCGGCGGCACGAACGTCGTCGCGGGGACGGTGGCCGAGGACGGCTCCGAAATGCTCGGGCTGGTCTCGGAGCCGACCATCTCGGAACAGGGCGCGGACGCCGTGCTGGGGCGGATCGTGAAGCTCGCGCGGGCCTCCATGGCGGCGGCCCGGGGCAAGGAGATCGCGGGCGTCGGCATCGGCTCGCCCGGCCCCCTCAACACGACGACCGGCGTCGTGCTGCTCACCCCCAACCTCGGATGGACGAACTTCCCGCTGCGCGACCGGCTCGCCCAGGCCCTCGGGCTTCCCGCCACGCTCGACAACGACGCCAACTGCGCCATTTTCGGCGAGTGGTGGCGTGGAGCGGCGCGCGGCGCGAAGCACGTCGTCGGGCTCACGATCGGGACGGGGATCGGCGGCGGGATCGTGCTGGATGGGGAGATCTACCGCGGGGCGTCGGACATCGCGGGCGAGATCGGCCACATGACAATCGATTTGAACGGGCGGCGCTGTAAGTGCGGCAACTACGGCTGCCTCGAAGCCTACGCCTCGGGGCCCGCGATCGCCGCGCGCGCCGTCGAAGGCATCGAGGCCGGCACCGACACGTCGCTGCCGAAGTACGTGAACGGCGACCTGCGCAAGATCACCGCGCAACTGGTCTACGAGGCCGCCCACGATGGCGACGACTACGCCTATGAGGTCGTCAAAGACACGGCGAGGTTCCTGGGCGTTGGGGTTGCGAACGTCATCAACATCTTCAACCCCGAGGTCGTGGTGATATGCGGCGGAGTCACGCTCGCGGGCGAGCGCTTGTTCGGCCCGCTCCGCAGCGAGGCGAAGCGGCGCGCCTTCAAGCCGGCGGTGGACATATGCCGCATCGTGCCGGGCGAACTGACCGGCACGGCCGGAGTGTACGGGGCGGCCGCGGTGTTCGCGCGGCGTACGTGGAGGCGCGTGTGAAGCGGCTCGGGGTCGTCGGGTCGATGGTGTGGGACACCATCTACGGACGCGACCCCGCCCAGCCGGCAATCGAGGAGTGGGGCGGCATCTCGTACTCTCTCGCCGCGCTGGACGCCATCCTGGGCGACGACTGGCAGATCGTGCCCCTCATCAAGGTGGGCCGGGACCTCGCGGCGCGCGCCGCCGAGTTCCTCGGCACGCTCCACCACGTGGCGCCCGGGACCCGGTTCGTCGAGGTGCCGGTACCGAACAACCGTGTCACGCTGCGGTACCGGCAGGGCGAGCGCCGCTGCGAGCAGATGTCGGGCGGTGTGCCGCCCTGGACGTGGCCCGAGCTCGGGCCGCACGTCACGGACCTCGACGCGCTCTACGTCAATTTCATTTCCGGCTACGAGCTGAGCCTGGAGACCGCGCAGCTGCTGCGCGCCGGCTTCCCCCGCTTCCTGTATGCCGACCTCCACAGCCTGTTCTTGGGAAAGGACCCGGACGGCACGCGCGTCCCCCGGCCGCTCCCCGACGCCCCCGCGTGGTTCGGCTGCTTCGACACGGTGCAGTTGAACGACGAGGAGCTGGAGCAGCTGGGCCGCGACCCGCTCATCGTGGCGGCCGGTGCGCTGGCCCGCGGGTGCGAGACGCTCGTCGTCACCCTTGGGGCCCGGGGGGCGGCCTATTTCACCGGGCGCCCGGTGCGGACGGCCCGCATTCCGGCGGATGGTGCCGTCCCCCCGGACGGCGACCCGACGGGCTGCGGCGACGTGTTCGGCGCCACGGTGGTGGCATCGCTCCTCGCCGGCGCGGCCCTCGAGGACGCGCTGCGACTCGGCACACGCATGGGCGCGCGCAACGTGTCGCACCGCGGCGCCACGGGTCTGCGCGACCACTTGCTGGGCAGGCTCTCCGCCGTATGACCCGGCTCGTCGAGGTCCCGGCCCAGTTCGACGATCGCTCGTTCGATCAGTTCGCGGGCGCCGTCGCGCAGGCCACGCAGGACGGTGAGCGCCTGTTGTTCGACGCGCACGCGGCCGAATGGGCGTCGCCGTACGGTCTGGTCGGCTTGCTCGCGGCAGGCCAGGCGGCGCGTGGGACGGGACGCGCGGACCGGCCGCTCCTCACGGCGCCGACGCAGGCCGAGGTGCTGACCTACTGGACCCGCGCGGGGTTCTTCCGTGAGGCGGCCGAGCTCTTCGAGATCCATGGGAAAGTGCCGCGCGCGAAGGCGGCGGACGACAGCGACGTCCTGCTCCCCGTGACGCCGGTCCGTGCCGCGGAGGACGTGCACTCTGTGGTCTCGAAAATCCAGGAGCGCTCGTCTGCCATCCTGGCGTCCAAACTGGGGCTCGATCCGAAGGCGACGATGGGCTTCGCTATGGCGCTTTCGGAAGCGTGTCAGAATATTGTAGAGCACGCTGGCACGGGCGGCTGGGTGGCGGTCCAGGCCTACCACTGGCGCCGCAAACTCGCCAAGCGGGTGGTCGTGATCGCGGTGGCGGACGCGGGCGTGGGGTTCCGTCACTCGCTCGAACCGACGCAGAGCAAGCGGTTCGGGGCGCGCTGGAGCGACGCGGCGGCATTGGAGGCGGCCCTGATCCAGGGCGTGAGCCGGTTCCGCGACCCCGGCCGCGGTCAAGGACTGGCAGGCATCCGGCGGTATGTGACCCGCTGGGAGGGCAAGATCGCGATCCGCAGCGGCACGGCGCGCATCGCCATCGTGCCCCGCTGGGACGACGACGTACCGTTGCGAGACGGCCTCCCGGCGTTCCCGGGCGCGCAGGTGCTCATCATCATACCCGAGCAGGGGTCCACGAAGCCGTGATACACCATATCGATGTGCGCGCGGTGCTCCAGGAATCAGTGTCGGGGGTCTATGCGGACCTGGTCACGCGGCCGACGGGTCGTGTCGTGCGCGAGCGGATCGAGCGGGCGATGGCCGCCGCGCAGGGCGACGCGGCCATCGCCCGCATCGATTTCACGGGCGTGGGGTGCATCGACTACTCGTGTGCCGACGAGATCGTCGCGAAGCTGTTGCGCAGCCGGCCGGCCGTGCTGGTGCTCACCGGCATCTCGGACGGACACCGCGAAGCGATCGACCCGGTGCTCGCGGGCCACCGACTCGCGGCGCTGATCGAGCGACGCGACGGTACGCTCGAGGCCGTGGGCGCTCCCGAGGCCGCGGCGCGGCTCCTGGCAGACCTGGTGGCGCGGCGCCTCGCCGCGCGCACGCCCGGGGGGACCTTCGCGTTGACCCTCGCGTGAGCGGGCCGGGCCGGTGAAGCGTCGTCTCGGCTTCTCGACCCGCGCCGTGCACGGCGACCCGGAGGCCCTCCCCGACTGGGCGCCCATCGTCACCCCGCTGTACCAGACCAGCACCTTCACGAACCCTGTCGGGTCCACGCAGGAAGTCCTCTACACCCGTTACGGCAACAATCCCAACCAGATCGCGATCGCGAAGCGCCTCGCGCTGCTCGAGGGCGCCGAGGCCGCGATCTTCGTCGCGAGCGGCATGGGCGCGACCGCCCTCGCGCATCTGGCCGTGCTGCGCCCGGGCGATCACCTGATCTCGAGCGAGTGGATCTACGGCACGACTCACAAGCTGTTCCAAGGAGAATTCGGACGGCTCGGCATCGAGGTGTCGTTCGGGGATCCACTCGAGCCACGCCAGTGGAAACGCGCCCTCAAGAAGACCACCCGAGCGATCTTCGTGGAGACGCCGACGAACCCCTTGCTGCGGGTCATCGACCTCGAGCCGATCGCGGCCCTGTGCAAGACCGAGGGGCTCGCCTTGCTCGTGGACTCCACCTTCGCGACGCCGATCGGCTTTCGGCCGCTCGAGCACGGCGCGGACGTCGTCATCCACAGCGCGACCAAGTACCTGAACGGACACTCCGACGTGATCGCCGGCGCGGTCGCGGGCTCCGAATCGGTGATCGAGGAGGTGCGCAAACTGATGCGCATCTGGGGCCAGGCGATCGACCCCATGGCGGCCTGGCTCGTCGAGCGCGGGATGAAGACGTTGGTAGTGCGCGTCGAGCGGCAAAATCAGACGGCGCTCGCGGTCGCCGAGTGGTGCAGCCAGCAGCCGCAGTTCGCGCGGGTGCACTACCCGGGCCTCCCGAGCCATCGGGATCACGCGGTCGCGAAGCGGATCCTCAACGGCTTCGGGGGTATGCTGGGGGTGGAGCTGAAGGGCGGCGCGCGCGCGGCGGAGCGGTTCCTGCGCGGGCTCACGATCGCGGCGCACGCGCCCAGCCTCGGCGGCGTGGAGACGCTCGTGTCCGAGCCGCGACTCACCTCGCATGCCGCCCTCACGCCCGACGAGCGGGCTCGGGCTGGCATTCCCGATGGCTTCCTGAGATTTTCCATCGGACTGGAGGACGCCGACGACATCATCGCGGACTTGGCGCAAGCCCTGGCGCAGCTGTAAGTGATCAAGTTCACGAATGTCTTCAAGGCCTTCCCCAAAGGGGGCCTCGCGTTGAAGGACGTTTCCTTCCACATCGCGAAGGGCGAGTTCGTGTTCCTCACCGGCCACTCGGGCGCCGGTAAGTCGACCGTCCTCAAGCTGATCTACGCCGACGAGGCCGTGACGAGCGGCGAGGTGCGCGTGTCGGGCTTCAACGCCGCCGAGCTGCGCCCCCGCGACGTGCCGATGCTGCGCCGTCGCCTCGGCATCGTGTTCCAGGACTTCCGGCTGCTCGAGGACCGCACGGCGGAAGAGAACGTCGCGTTCGCACTCGAGGTGACAGGGGCGCGGCGGTCGTCGATTCCGGCGCGCGTGATGCGCGTACTGACGCAGGTCGGGCTCGCGGCGAAGGCGCAGGCGTATCCCCGCGAGCTATCGGGCGGCGAGCAGCAACGGGTCGCCATCGCCCGCGCGCTCGTGAACGAGCCGACCGTCCTGCTCGCCGACGAGCCGACCGGCAACCTCGACGAGCGGGCGACGCGCGGCGTGTTCCAGCTGCTGCGCGACATCAACGCGAGCGGCACGGCCGTCGTGATGGCCACCCACGATCTCGACCTGGTGCGCCAGGCGCCGTATCGCGTGATCGAGCTCCAGGAGGGCGCGCTGGTGTACGACTCCGGGGTGGACGAGCCCCGCGACCAGGCGGTGTCGCCGTGAATCTCACGGTCCGCGAGTCCTTGATCGCCTTCCGCCGCGCCCCGCTGCTCTCCGCGCTGTCCGTGACGACCATCGCGTTTTCGTTGTTCGTCGTCGGTTTGTTCGGGCTCGTGGCGGTGAACTTGCAGGACGCGCTGCGCGGCGTCGCCGAGCGGGTGGAGATCGTCGCGTACCTCCTGCCTGGCACGCCGATCGAGTCTATCACGCTCGCGGGAAAGGACATCGAGGCGTTTCCCGAAGTCCAGTCGGCCACGTACGTGAGCGAAGACTCGGCCCTGGCGCGCGCGCGCGCCGAGTTGGTCGAGTTCCGCGACGTCCTGCAGGAGCTCGAGCGCAATCCGCTTCCCGCGTCGATCGAGGTCAAACTCAAACCCCGCTTCCGCAACGTCGACCACGTGAACGACGTCGCCGATCGGCTCCGGGGGTTCGGCTTCGTGGACGACGTGCGGTTCGGGCGGGACTGGGTGGAAAAGCTCGACCGGCTGCGGCAGATCGCGGCGGCGGTGGGCCTCGTGGTCGGGGCGGCGTTCGCGGTGGTGGCCATCATCATCATCGGCACGACGATCCGAATGGCCGTGCTGCAGCGCAGCCGCGAGATCGCCATCATGCGGCTCGTGGGAGCGACCAACGGCTTCATCCGCCGGCCGTTCCTGCTGCAGGGGGCGATCAAGGGGATGCTGGGCGGGCTCGTGGCCATCGGACTCTCCTATGGCGCGTACACCCTCATCAATCGCTGGCTTATCCAGGCGGCGTTCTTCTCGAACGTGCAGGCGCTCGCCATAGTCGGCTTCGGCACTCTCATCGGATTCTTTGGAAGTGCGGCGTCGGTAGGAAGACATCTTCGGAGAGTATGAGGCATCAGGCGTGAAACGTCGCGCAGAGACGTCACGCACAGACGTCGAGCAGAACCGTGGACCCGCTCGCGCCTCTGCGCAACGCTTGTGCGTGACGTCTTTGTGCTACGTCGTTTGGGTGTCGTCGCTCGCCGGACAGCGTCCGGCCCCATTCGACCAGCAGCTGCGGGACAACCAGCAGCGGTTGGAAAGCATTCGACGCGAGCGGTCCGACGTCGAGCAGGAGCTCGAGCGGCTGCGCACCCAGGCCCATTCGATCTCCGACGAGCTCGCGAACATCGAGCGCCAGAAGGAGACGACCAACCGCATCGTCAACGAGCTCGATCGCCAGATCAATGGGCTGTCCGACCAGCTCGACCGGACCACGGTGGACCTGCTGCTCGCCCAGAACGCCCTCGCTGAAAAGCGCGCCGTGCTCGAGCGACGGCTCGTGGACATCTTCAAGCGCGGGCCGCTGTACAGCTACCAGGTGCTGCTCGCGGCCGAGAGCTTCGGCGACCTGTTGTCCCGCTACAAGTACCTGTATCTCGTGAGCCGACAGGATCGGCTGCTGGCCAACGACATGTCCAAGCTGCAGCGGCGCATCAGCCGCGAGCGACAGACGCTGGTGGATGCACGCGACGCGCTGGGACGCCGCAAGCACGAGCGCACCGAGGAGCTCGACCGGTATCTGACGCTCGAGCGGGAGCGGCAGGCATCGCTACGGGAGACGCGACGCAGCGCGCGCGAGGCCCAGCAGCGCCTGTCCGAGCTCGAGCGCGGCGAGCGCAGCCTGAACGACCGCATCGCGGCGCTTGAGCGCGCCCGCCGCGAGGCCGAAGCCCGGGGCGCGGCGACCCCCGCCGCCGCGATCACGACCGCCGATCTGGGCCAGCTCGACTGGCCGGTGGCCGGCCGAATCGTGTACCAGTTCGGCACCGCCACAGGCCCGAACAACACTCGCATCCCGTGGCACGGCATCGGGATCGCCGCAGCCGCCGGCACGCCCGTCCGCGCGATCGCGGGCGGCAGCGTGAGCCTCGCGGGCCCGCTCGGCACCTACCTCACGTCCGTGCTGATCGACCACGGCGGCGGCTACTACAGTTTCTACGGCTACCTGCGTGACGCGACCGTGACGCACGGCGAGCGCATCGCCAAAGGGCAGATCCTCGGCCACGTGGGCGGCGGGTCGAGCGATCAGGGGCCGCACCTCCACTTCGAGATCCGCGGCCAGGGCGGCATCGCCCTCGATCCTCTCAACTGGCTCAAGCAGCAGCGACGTTGAGGGTGGCGCCGCGCGTGCCCTCACACCCAGCCCCTAGCCCCTTGAGCTCTCCACCGCCACCCCGATCCGGTCAGGGTCGCTCTTCTTGCCCCGGTCGAGTGCAGCCTCGACCTGCGTAAACAAGTCTTCCGGCCGGAGCACCTCCGTGTGCGGGAACGCCACCACTCCCGCTGACAGACTCGGCACCTGGCCGCGACCGAGGTCGGGGAACGTGTGTCGCGCCAGCAGCTGGCGCAGCCGCTCCACGAACTGCCGCCCGCCCGGTGCGTCCGTCTCTGGCAGGACGAGCGCGAACTCGTCACCGCCGTAGCGCGCCACGAAATCCGGCGCGCGAATCTCGCGCTGCATCATCGCACCAATCTCCGCCAGCACGCGGTCTCCCGCCGGCTGGCCGAGCCGCTCGTTGATGTCGCGCAGCCGGTCCACGTCGATCACCACGAGGGCGAAGCGCAGCGAGTAGCGCCGGGCGCGCTCGAACTCGTCGCGCAGGCGACGATCCAGCGCGTCGAGGCTCGCACACCCCGTGAGCACGTCGGTGACGCCGGCGCTGATCTGCCGGCGATAAATCGCCGCCCGGCGCCCCTCGTTTTCGAGCACCCGAGCCGCGGCCTGCGCGATGGTGTTGGCGAACACCACGTCCTGGGAGCGGAGCGCGGGATCGCCCTGTACCGTGCGGAGGAAGAACACCCCCGCGGCGCGGCCCTGCACGAACACCGGCAGGGCGACAGCCGAGTGCACGTTCACCGCGATCTGCTCCTGCGTCCAGCGCTTGCGGATCGCCTCGAACAGCGGGTGCTCGTGCACGTCGGGGATGAGCACCGGCCGTTCGGTGCGGATCGCCTCCTGGATCTCCGGGTAGCGCGCCAGCTCGACCCGCAGGTCGCGGATCGCCGGGTTCTCATACACCGCGACGACGCGCCCTGTGTCGTCTCCCGGAGCGGTTAGCACGAACGAGCAATGCGTCAGACCGAAGGCATGCCCGACCCGTCGCACGAGGGTCTGGAAAATCTCGTCGGCACGCAGGGCAGCCGAGACTTCCTGGAAAATGTCGAACAGCAGGTCGCGCGTGCGCAGGGCGTCCCGCGCCTCGTTCAGCTCGAGGCGCAGGCGCAGGTCGGCGTCGATGCGGGCGCGCAGCTCGCCGAAGTGGACGGGGCTCGCCATGGCGTCCCGGGCGCCGGCCTGGAGAGCGTCCGCCACCGCTTCGGCCCCGCCGTCCGCCACCAGCACGATCACCGGGGCGCCCGCGAACCGCGCCGCTGTCGCGAGCTCATGCACGGCGTCCGTCAGTCCCGCCGCGCCGGCGGCGATCGCGAGGACCACGAGATCAGGAGGGTGCACCTCCGCCCGCTCGGGACCGGATGGGGCGGTCGCGCCCTCGGTGACCTGGAAGCCGCCGCGCACGAGGAAGCGCTCCAGCCCGTCCGGGCGGGCAGCCGCATCCCCGACGAGGAGAATTCGCTGTTGGGGGTGTTCCGGCAAAGGTCCTGGCCGCACGGTGGAGGGTGTCAAGCTATAGTTCACACTATGGAACGGCAACCGCGGAACGTGATGCGTGAGCGGTCCAGCGCCTGAGACGCGGCGCCAACGGCGCCACATGGTCGCGACCCAGCTGGCCGGCCGCGGCATCGGCAACGTCCGCGTCCTCGCCGTGATGGCGCGGCTGCCACGCGAGTGGTTCCTCCCACCGCACCTCGGCCCCGAGGCGTACGAAGACACGCCGCTGCCGATCGGGAACGGGCAAACGATCTCCCAACCTCTGATCGTCGCGCTGATGACGCAGGCGCTCGCACCGCGGCGCGGGGACCGGGTGCTCGAGATCGGCACGGGCTCCGGCTATCAGACCGCAATCCTCGCGTCCCTCGGCCTCCGCGTGTACACCGTTGAGCGGCTGCCCGACTTGCTGGTCGAGGCCGAAGAGCGGTTCCGTCGGCTCGGCCTGCGAAACATCGAGACCCGCCTGGGCGACGGCGCGGGCGGCTGGCCCGAGCGCGCGCCGTTTCAGGGGGTGATCGTGACCGCCGCCGTCCCCACCGTGCCGGCGCCGCTCACGGAGCAACTCGCTCCCGGCGGACGCCTCGTGATTCCGGTCGGTGACCTCGCGACCCAAGAGCTGGTCATTCTAGAGCGCGGCCCGGAGGGGACGCTCAACGAGCGGCACGCTGGCGGCGTGCGGTTCGTGCCGCTCATCTCCCGGCTCGCCTTCACCGAGGAGCCGTGGACGTAAGGCGGGCGCCCGGCGACCTGCTGGGCGCGCACGTCTCGACGCAGGGTGGGGTGGCGCTGGGGCCCCCACGGGGAGCCGCGATTGGCGCGACGGCGATTCAGGTGTTCACGAAGACGCCGAATCAGTGGCGCGAGCCCCGGATGGGGGACGACGATGTCGCGGCGTTCCGGGTCGCGCTCGGCGCGAGCGCGATCCGCGCCGTCGTCGCGCACGACAGCTATCTCATCAACCTCGCGTCGCCGGATGAGGCGTTACATGAGAAAAGCGTGGCCGCGTTCTCCGGCGAGCTCCAGCGGTGCCGGCTGCTCGGGATCCCGTGGGTCGTGTCGCATCCCGGGAACTACATCGATGACCGGTCCGCGGGGCTCGCACGCAACGCCCGGGCGTACGCCAGGTGCCTGGCGGCCGTCCCCGGAGACATCGGCGTGTTGATCGAGGGGACGGCGGGCGCGGGAACGGCCCTGGGAAGCACCTTCGAGGAGCTGCGGGCGTTGCGGGACGCATTGCCGGCGGCGAGTCGGGCACGGGTCGCGTTCTGCCTCGACACGGCTCACCTGCACGCCGCGGGGTACGACGTGGTCGCGGGGCTCGCAGAGGTGTGGGAGCGGTTCGATCGAGAGCTGGGACTGGGGCTGCTCAAGTGCTTGCACCTCAACGACTCCAAGGGGGCGACGGGCTCGCATCTCGACCGCCACCAGTGGATCGGTGAAGGGACAATCGGCCCCGAGCCGTTCCGCGAGATCATGCGGGACCCCCGGCTGGCGTCGGTGATTAAGATTATCGAGACGCCGAAAGGCGACGATCCGGTCCGCGAGGATCGACGGATGCTGCGTCGGCTGCGCGCGTACGCGCGCGGGGCGGGCCGCAACAGGCAGATGACGCAAACCGTAGGCAAGGCGTGATCGCATTGACGACCATCCCCAATCGCTGGACCCGACGCCTCGCCGCGCTGCTCTTCGCGCTCCAGGGGCTCGCGGGGGGTGCAGTCCCGCTGGCGCACGCCTCGGAACGGCTGACGGCCCCGGCGCACATCGAGGCCCAGCACGGGGCGGGCTGCCTCGCGCTGCACGATGGTATGCGCTGCGGCCTGTGTCACTACGCCGGCTCGTACGGGACGTCGCAGCCGGTGCGCAAGCAGGCACAGGCCGCCGGAACCGTCGAGCGACGTCCGAGCGCGTCCGACCGAGCGCCGGTGCGCCGCCCGGCCCACCGCACCGCCCCGCCCCGAGCCCCTCCCACTTCCCGTTCCTAGCACGACGGCGGCCGGCCGTGCCGGCCCGCCGACCGCGCGCGCCCGCCTGACCGGCGGCGCGCCCGCTTGGACCAACGGAACGGGAGATTCGCCAGAAATGACTCGACATCACCATGCCGTCGCGGCCGCGCTCGCCGCCGTGCTCGCGCTGGTCGCTCCGGCGTCCGCCCAGCAGCCCGCAGACCAGCGCCGGGTGGACTCGCTCGCGGCGGAGGTCCGGACGCTCAAAGCACGCGTCGACAGTTTGCGCGCGCAGGTCGGGCGCGCACCGGGCGCCGTACCAACGAAGCGCGACACCTCGGCCACCGACGAGCTCGCGGCGCTGCGCGCCGCTGCCGCGACCGCCGCAGGCCCGGACTCGACCACGATGCGGGCCGACACCGGCGGCAGGACGAAGTTCGTTGGCCGGGAACGCAGCCAGCCGCAGCTCAATCCGGAGATCAGCGTCACGGGCGACGTGCGAGCCTCTGGCACCACGGCGGGGATCCAGCGGGAGAACTTCGACCCGCGCGAGTTCGAGGTCGGCTTCCAGTCGCCGCTCGATCCCTATTCCAGCACGAAGATCTTCGTGAGCCTCGAGAACGGCGAGGTCAGCGTCGAAGAGGGGTACGCGTACTGGACTGGGTTGCCGGGACGCGTCCGCCTGGACGTCGGAAAATTCCGCCAACAGTTCGGCGAGCTCAACCGCTGGCATCTGCACGCACTGCCCGAGACCGAGTATCCCCTCGCCTTGCGGCGCTATCTCGGTGACGACGGGCTCGCCGGGACGGGGCTCGCGCTGTATCGGGCGTTCGGCGGATTGGGCACTCACGAGCTCACGGCGCAGGCTACCCGTAGCGCGAGCGACGCCGAGCTGTTCGGTGGCAGCGGACGGCCGACGTACCTCGTCCATCTCCTCAACTTCTGGCAACTGACGCGCTCGACGTACATGCAGCTCGGTGGCACGGCCCTGTACGGCACGGACCCGGACTCGAGCCTCCGGACCAAGGTGGGTGGCATCGATTTTCGATTCACTTGGCGGCCGCCGGCGCAGGCGCTGTACCGCGAGTGGACGCTCAGAGGCGAGCTGTTCGCCCTCCGGAAGGAATACGGCGGCGCAGGGACCACGCGGCTCGGCTGGTACGCGGGCACCACGTACAAGCTGGGCCAGCGTTGGATTGCGGGGGCCCGGTACGACCAGGTCGAAGACCCGCTCTCCGGTCTGGTGACGCGCCAGGTCATCCCGTCGCTCACGCTGTGGGAGAGCGAGTGGGTGGAGCTGCGGGCAC
>DATHGL010000191.1:0-4295 GCA_035317625.1 Gemmatimonadales bacterium
CAATACCTCGCTCATCTCCCCCACCGTGGCCCGGGCGCGGACGGCGGCGAGTATCGGCTCCATCAGCGGCGCCACGGGATCGCGCGCCGCTGCCTCGATCGCCCCGAGAGCCCGTTTCACGCCTCCCGCCTCCCGCCTCCCGCGCAGTTCCGCGACTCTCCGCCGCTGCGCGGCGGCGAGCGCGCGGTAGTCGGGTGCCGGTACGGACGGGATGGTCTGATCGTCCCCGTACTCGTTCACGCCCACCACCACGCTCTCCCCCGTCTCGATCGCCCGCTGCTGCGCGTACGCGCTCGCCGCGATCGCCTCCTGAAACACGCCCCGCTCCACCGCCCGCGCCGCGCCCCCCGCCCGCTCGATCCCGTCCAGCAACACCCGCGCCGAGCGCTCCACCTGGTCCGTCAACGCCTCGACATACCAGCTCCCGCCCGCGGGATCGACCGTCTCGGCGATCCCCGTCTCGTGCGCCAGGATCTGCTGGGTGCGGAGCGCCAGCGTCGCGCTCTGCTCCGTCGGCAACGCCAGCGCCTCGTCATACGCATTCGTATGGAGCGACTGCGTGCCGCCCAGCACCGCCGCCAATGCCTGGATCGCCACCCGCACCACGTTGTTCTTGGGCTGCTGCGCCGTGAGGGTCGAGCCCCCCGTCTGCGTGTGGAACCGCAACCGGCACGCAGCGTCAGAGGCGTGAAAGTTCTCCTTCATGAGGCGCGCCCATAACCTCCGGGCCGCTCGAAATTTCGCGACTTCTTCAAACAGATCGGTGAATGCCGCGAAGAAGAACGATACCCGCGGCGCGAAGTCGTTTACGTCCAGCCCCGCCGCCACCGCACGCCGCACATACTCGAGCCCGTTCGCAAAGGTGAACGCGACTTCCTGCGCCGCCGTCGCTCCCGCCTCCCGCATGTGATAGCCCGACACCGAAATGGGATTGAACCGCATCCCCTCGGCCGCGACGAACCGGCACACGTCGGTCACCAGCCGCAACGACGGCTCGATCGGATAGATGTAGGTGCCGCGGGCGATGAACTCCTTCAGGATGTCGTTCTGCACCGTCCCCTCGAGCTGCGCCCGCGTCACCCCGTGCTCCTCGCCCACCACCACGTACATCGCGAGCAGGATCGACGCGGTCGCGTTGATGGTCATCGACGTGGACACCTTGTCGAGCGGGATCCCTTCGAACAGGCGCGCCAGATCGTCCACGCTGTCGATCGCCACGCCCGCCCGTCCCACCTCCCCCTCGGCCATCGCATGGTCCGAGTCGTAGCCCATTTGCGTGGGGAGATCGAACGCGACCGACAAACCGGTCTGACCCGCGGCGAGTAGGTGACGGAACCGCGCGTTGGTCTGCTCCGCCGTCCCGAACCCGGCGTACTGGCGCATGGTCCAGAACTTGCCCCGATACATCGAGGGATGGACGCCGCGCGTGTAGGGAAACGCGCCCGGCGACCCGAGCTCGTGCGCGGGGTCGCCCTGCCACTCGTCGGGACCGTAGACCGGCTTACGCTCGCTCACTTCGCCGCCACCGGTGCCGCCGAGAGAATCCGCGCGGCGAACGCCACGTCGTCCTTGCTGCCGATCACGAACGGGGTCTTCTGATGCAGATCGGTCGGCACGATGTCGAGAATGGGCCGCGAGCCGTCCGTCGCCCGGCCCCCCGCCTGCTCCACCACGAGCGCCAGCGGCGCCGCCTCGTACAGCAGCCGCAGCTTGCCTTGAGGGTAGTTCGTGCCCGCGGGATAAAGGAAGATGCCGCCGGAAATGAGATTGCGATGGAAGTCGGCGACGAGGGAGCCGATGTAGCGCGCGTTCTTGGGCTGGATCTTCCCTTCACCGTTCTTGAAGGCCCCGACGACGCGTTGCACCGGCGGGCTCCAACGGTTCCAGTTGCTCTCGTTCACGCTGTAGTACTTCCCCACCGGCGGCGTACGGATGTCGGGATGCGACAGCAGGAACTCGCCGATGGTCGGGTCCAGCGTGAAGCCGTGCACCCCCTGCCCCGTGGTGTACACCAGCATCGTGCTCGAGCCGTACAGGATGTAGCCCGCGGCCACCTGCTTCTTCCCCGCCTGGAGGCAGTCCGCCAGCCCGGCAACGCCGGCCTTCTTGCTGACCCGCTTGTGGATCGAGAAGATGGTGCCGATCGAGACGTTGACGTCGATGTTCATCGACCCGTCGAGCGGGTCGTACAGCACCACGTATTTGCCCGCGGGCTTCCCCGCGGGCACGGGGACCGGCTCCGGATCCTCCTCCGACGCGGTGACGCACACCCGACCGGTGTGCTGCACACTGTTGCGCACCGTCTCGTTCGCGAACAGGTCGAGCTTCTGTTGCAGGTCGCCCGAGACGTTGATCGCTTCCGCTCCCGCCGCGCCGAGGATGTCGCTCAAGCCCGCCCGGCGCACGTTGCGCGAGATGATCTTGGCGGCGAGGCACAGGTCGTACAGCAGGTTGGACAGCTCGCCCGTCGCTTCCGGGTAGAGCCGCTCCTGCTCCATGATGAACCGCTCAATCGTGATGACTTCGGACCCGTGCACTATGCCCGTCCGTGGTGAAAGTGATCGTGCCGCGCTCGTCCGTCCGGAGAATCGTGATGCCGTGCCCCGCCAGCCGCGCCAGCACCTCGGGCGTCGGATGACCGTACCGGTTGCGCCGTCCCACGCTGATCACCGCTTCGTGCGGCGCCAGCTCGTCGAGCCACGCGTCCGAGGTCGCGCTGCGCGAGCCGTGGTGGCCGACCTTGAGCAGCTCCACCGGACCTACCGTGCCCGCGAGCCGCGCTTCGACCGGCAGGCCCGCGTCCGCCTGGAACAGCAGCCGCTCCGCGCCGTACGTCACCCGTAACACCACGCCATGCTCGTTCACGTCCAGCGGCAAGCGCAGCCACACCGAGTCGGGGCTCAAGACGTCGAGCACCACGCCGTCCACCTCGACTCGATCCCCGGCCCGTGCGGCATGCCACCGCGCCCCGGAAGCCTCGACCGCGGCGAGAAACTCGAGATACAGCGGCCGCCCCAGCGGCTCTCCCGGCTCGAGCACCACCTCGGGATCGAACGCGTCCACCACCGCCGGCATGCCACCCAAATGGTCCGCGTCGCCGTGGGTCGCGACCGCCAGCGCCAACCGCCCCACACCGTGGCGTCGCAGGAACGGGACGACCACCCGCCGCCCCGCATCGCTCCCGGGAATGCGGGGCCCGCCGTCGATCACCATCCAGCGGCCGTGCGGCGTCCGCAAGACGGCCGCGTCGCCTTGCCCGACGTCCAAGAAAAATACGGTCAAGCAACGGCAGGCGTCGAGTCCGACGACGTCGCGCCAGGACATCGCCACCAACACCGTAGTCGCAAACGAGATGCGGGCCGCGATCAGCCAGGGGCGGCGCGGCGTGTTCCACAGCCACCACGCCGCGGCGGCGACCCCGACCCACACCGCCGCCGCCGCCCAACCCGCCTCCATCACGACGTGCCCGCCCGGAACGCGCGCCGCGCCCTGCGCGACGAGGTCGAGCAGCGCGAGGCCCAATCCCGACCCCGCCGCCACGAGCTGCGCGACGCCCAGGGCGACCCACGAGAGCGCGAGCGCCAACACCAGCCCGGGGACCGCGATCGCGGCGAGCGGAATGGCGACGAGGTTCGCGAGCACGCCGACTGGCGCCACGGTGCCGAACGCGAACGCGGTGACCGGCGCTGTGACGAGCGTGGCCGCGAGCGAGGGCGCGACCAGTCGCACCAGCAGGGGCCGGCCCGCGAATGCCCGGCCCGCCCAGATCACCGCGCCCATCGCGGCGACGGAGAGCCACGCGCCCACCGCCTGCACCGCCCAGGGATCGACCAGCAGCACGATGAGCGCCGCGAGCGCCACCGCCCCGGCCGGCGCGACCACGCGCTGCCGCACCCGGGCGACGTCGCCGAGCACCAGCATCGCCACCGCCCGCAGAGCCGGCGCCGGAAACCCGATGAGCCACAGGTAGGCGCCGAGCAGCAGCGCCGCCGCGGCCATGCGGGGGCGGGGTGACAGACCGAGCTTCGAGAGGATCAGCGCGAGCCACGCGGCGAGAAAGCCGACGTGCAGTCCCGAAATCGACAGGATGTGTGCGAGCCCCGAGCGCGCGTACCGCTCACGCAGCTCGGCGTCCAGGTCGGCGCGCGGCGCGAACACCAGCGCGTCCACGAGCGGGGCGCGAGCCCCGAACAGCGCGATCGTCCGCTCCGCCAGCCGGTCTCTGACGGCGCCCCGCCCCCGCCGGGCCGCGTCCAGCAGGCGCGCCCGCCGCACCACCAGCACGCCGCGGGCGC
>DATHGL010000192.1:0-7125 GCA_035317625.1 Gemmatimonadales bacterium
CACCGGTTTCGTGGCGGCGGTGTACCCGATGCGTGTCACTCTGACCGTGTGCTCGCCGGCCGGGACATCGGTGATCCGATACCTGCCGTCGTCGGCGGACCGTGCGCTGAGCCCGGTGCCTCCCACCGTGATGGTCGCGACGGCGATCCCCTGACCGCTGAGGGAGTCAGTGACCCGCCCGGTCACCGTGCCTCCCTGGAATCCGTCCAGCGCGCCGCGCCTGACGAGCGCCGCCTGTCCGTTGGACGTGAGCAGCACATCCACGCCGACGTCGTACAGCACCGCACTCAAAACGGCGCCGACCGTGAGGTTCGAGGCGCTGAAGGTCACCCGCGCATCCAGTGGGACGACCGCGGCGCTGTAGGTGAGTCGCAAGCCCGCCTGTAGTGCGATCGTGGACAGCGCCTCCCCGAGCGGCACGTCGTTCAGATCGACCGAGATCGCCTTCCGGAACACCGCGGCGTCGCTCGCATCTCTCCAGCGCGGCGCCGCGTCCCTCGACGAACCGGACCCGACCGCGAGGAACCGCGGACCGGAGGCGGCGAGCTCGATTGACTCAACCGGGTCCTGGGCCTGCGCCACCCCGATCGCGCCGGCGGTGGTGATGCCCACAACGAGGGCGACGACGGCGCCCCACTGTGCCCGTGCAGACTCTCCGATACGCATACTCGACCTCCCGTTCTCGCTAGCGTGCCTGTCGAGTCGTTGAAATGGTCACCGATCGACCCTGCCACTCGTAGCGGGCGCCGACGGCGGCGGTAATGAGTGTGAGGACCTGCGCAACCGGCTCGTCGCTGTAGGACCCGGTGACGGGTCGTCGGGCGAGCTCGGGATCCGCCACCTGGACGTCCAGATCGTACCAGCGGCTGAGCGCTCGAGCAGCCTCCCCGAGCGGCACGCTGGCGAACACCAGGCGCCCGCGGGTCCATGCGACCTCGTCGGCGACCGTGACGCCCCGCAGCACCCGCACCGCCCCCGTCCGCAGCCGGGTCGCGACCTGACCAGCCCGGAGCGGAGTCTCGGCCAGCGCAACCGCTCCTTCGACCACAGCGACACGCTCGCGTGCCGCGTCGCCGTAGGCCCGCACGCTGAACGCGGTCCCGATGTCGCGGATCGCGCCCCCCGCGGTGTGCACGACAAACGGCCGAGCGGCGTCGTGCACGACCCGGAAGTACGCTTCCCCTTCCAGATACACGTCGCGCTCACGGGCCGCGAATGTGACGGGCGCCCGCACCCGGCTGTCGGCGTTGAGCGTGATCTCCGTACCGTCGAGCAGCCGGAAGACGGCCCGCCGCCCTCGAGGGGTCGCGTACTCTCGCAGCGCCGGCGCCTCGGCGACGAAGCGTGGTTCGCGTATGAGCCACCACGCTCCACCAGCACCGACCACGGCCGCGACGATCGCCGCCGCGATCGCGACCTGCCAACCACCCGATCGCTTGGGCGCGCCCCACCGGGCCACGAAGCGGGTCCAGGCGGCGTCCGTATCGTACGGCGCACCGAGGCGCCGCTCGTCCGCGCCCCAAGCCGCCTGCAGCGCTCCGACCGCCGCCCGACGGGTGGGATCCGCGCCGATCCACCTCTCGACGAGAGCCCGATCTGCAGGTAAGGCACTCCCGTCCAGGTAGCGGCCCAGCGCGGGGAGGTCGACGGACGAGGGAGGCGTCATCAATCCTATGACGCCCCAGGGAGGGGTCTTACTTACTCGCGGGCGCGGTCACGGCGGGCTGGTACACCCGCACGTAGTCCACCTTCATGGTCTGCGGGAACACGGTCGTGGCGTCCGGATTGCCCGGCCAGTACCCGCCGACCGCAACATTCAGAATGATGAAGAACGGATGATCGTACACCCATCGCCCTGGCAGATCCTTCGGGGTGACGGTCTTGTAGAGCGTGTCGTCGACGTACCATCGGATCGCGTCCGACTCCCATTCGACGGCATAGACGTGAAAGCTGTCGGCGAAGGCGCCCGCGCTCAGCTGATACGTGCTGGTGACGCCCTGGGCGCCCGAGTAGCCGGGGCCATGGACCGTTCCGTGCACCCGGTTGGGCTCCTTGCCGATGTTCTCCATGATGTCGATCTCGCCGCACGCGGGCCACCCGACCTGCGCGCAGTTGTCGGCCAGCATCCAGAAGGCGGGCCACAGGCCCTGCCCGCGCGGGATCTGAATCCGTGCCTCCATGCGGCCGTACCGCCACGCGCCCGAGCCTTGCGTCTTCAGGCGGGCAGACGTGTAGTCACGGTTCCCGAATGTCTCACGGCGAGCCTCGATGATCACGTTGCCGCGTTCGGTCCGCGCGTTTTTGGTGCGGTCGGTGTGGAACTCGAGCTCGGCGTTCCCCCAGCCATCGCCCCCGGTCTCCCGGACCCATTTTGCGGGATCGAGTGTCGCGCCGTCGAACTCGTCGTGCCACACGAGCCGCCATCCGGGAAGCGACGATTCCGGAGTGCCTGCGAAGGAGCAGGACACACCAAGGACGATCGCAATCCATGCATGGCGAGGCGTCAGGAAGGAAGCAGCGCCTTTCGCAACACGGTGAGCGCTCTGCTGATGTGAACCCCGATCGTCTTCGGCGAGATGGCCATCCGCGACGCCACCTCGGCGTAGCTCAAGCCTTCACGCCGGCTCAGGACGAATGCTGTGCGGGTACGGGGAGGAAGGGCGCTGAGCGCCCGCTCGAGGCGCCGCCGCAGCTCTTCCGCCTCGAAGTCGGCGTCGGGCGGCCGTGCGAAGGCGCCGGCTCCGTCGAGAGCGAGCAACGGGGCAGCCCGCCGGCGTACGGCGGCGCGCCGGAACTCGCTCATCGCCCGGCGGCGCACGGCCGCGTAGAGGTAGTGCTCCAGATCGCGCACGACCCAAAGCGCGCGACCATCCCAGATGCGCGCGAACACGCCCTGGACCACGTCCTCGGCGGAGTCACGACTTCCCAGGTAGGTGGCGATGGAGCGGCAAAGGCCAGCGTAGTGCGCCCGGAACATCGCTTCGAACGCCGCTTCGTCGCCCGCCCTGATTCGAGCGACCCATTCGTGAGGGGATGCGCTTTGATCGGTTACGGGACGCGCATTGAAGGCCATAGACGGCCTAGCATATCGGCGGGACGAGAGCGGCGCAAGCGAGGCGAACAAGTAGGAGCGCAGCATGCTGCGCCCCTACGCAGAGCGGGCGACGGGATTCGAACCCGTGACGTCCAGCTTGGGAAGCTGGCATTCTACCCCTGAATTACGCCCGCCAGGTCTTGAGCAACTACGACGAGAAGCAATTTACGTGCCTGGCTCGAAAGACGAAAGGCGTCGCCCTCACGACGACCGCTTGTACCGCCATGCGGCGATCCCCGGTCGGTCAGCGGTCACCTTGAACGCCTGATTCGCCCCCGCGTCGAGCGCCGGCACCTCCTGTGGCTGCGACGCCAGCACCGCGCCCGTCCGGTCCAGGAACTCGAACGTGATGTGGAGCGGCGGGGACGCCTTGGAGCGGAAGTTGGCGTACAGGCCGCTGAGCTCGGTACCCTTGTCGGTTGTGGTGAAGGTCCCCACTGTGATCTCGACGGGGAGCGAGTCCGCGACCGTCAGATAGTAGAGCACCGAGTCCTTCTTCCCAAGGAGCTGCCAGCCGCCCGCGATCTTGGCGAGCGTCAGCCGATTCATCGGGTCCACCGCGTAGAGCCGCTGCGCCAGCGGGAGCACCTTGCCCGTATCACCGATCAAGTACGAGATACCCGCCAGGTTGTAGAGCGCGTCGCGGTAGTAGGGGTTCTTGGCGAGGCCTGCTTCGTAGGTTTGCGCAACCACGCGGTATTGCGGGTCAGCCACCGCATGGTACTTGCGCATGGTGTCGGTGGCCGCGGGCTGGCAGCGCGCCGCGATCTGCCGTACCGTGAGCGCCGGAGTCTTTTTCTTCTGGGCCTTGCTGCAGTCGCTGTCCATCGCCGTTGTGTCGGGAGTCGAGGGAATGTCGCTCAGGACGGCCTGCGCGGCGTTGAACAGCTCCTCCGCGGTCGCCGAGTCGGCATGCGCCACGATGGCATTGTAGAGAGCCATCGCGGAGTCGCGCCGGCCGGCATTGCCGTACATTCCGGCGAGGCTCGCCATCGCCTGGACGTCGTTGGGATATGCGGCGAGATACTCCCGATACGCCGCCATCGCCTCGTCGTAGCGCTTGGTCGAATGGTAGACGCGCGCCACGTTGAAGAACGCGTCGCGCCGGTCCTTCGCGTACTTCGGGTCGCTGGCCGCCGGGATCGCGAGCCGGAAATACTTCGCGGCCGAGTCGATGCGGGTCGCGTACAGAAGCGAGTCCGTGTGGTACTTCGCGGCATCGCTCTTCCGGCTGGCCGAATCGGGCTCCGCCCGGCCCACGAACAGGTTGGCAATGTAGATGAACCCCAGCGGCTCGGCCTGGTAGATCTGGTTGGCGCGCCGGAAGCTGGCGATGGCCGAATCGGTGTTCTCCGCCTGCCATGCTTGCACGCCGGCGTTGAAGACCGGCACCCATGCCTGACGGCGGTACAGCGCGATGTCGTCCTTGCACCCGGGCGCGAGCGCCTGCGCCTTCGACAACGCGGAGTCCGCGCCCGCCAGATCCACCGCCATCAGGTAGTAGCGCCCCAGGTAGTACCAGGCGGCCGCGTTCTTCTCCTGCTTGCCGGTGGCCACCGCTTGCGTGAGGGAGCGCTCGGCATCCTTCAAGTCCTTGGTGCGCTGGTCGGCGAATTTTGTGGTAAACGCGCTCTTGAGGGACTGCATGCCGCTGTTCACCAATTGGTGACCCGGCTTGATGTCGCACGCAGGCGGAAGCCAGATCTGCTGCGCGTGCGCGGTGGCGGGCGTCAGCGCGGCGACGCATCCGCATGCCAGGATTCCGATGACCTGCTTGACCGTCATGCTCACTCCTTGGATTTGGCGACGAGCGCTTCGGCATCGCGCTGGGCGACGCGGGCGACTTCGAGCGGCGGCCGCCCCAGAGCGCGGGCGGCCGCCACCACGTCGTCGTACTCCGGTTTCACTCGCACTCCCTCCGCATCGGGGTGCTCCAGAACCTTCACCCGCACGGCGATCTCGGGCGTGAGCTGCACCGTCACCTGGCGACGCGCCAGGGTCGCCCGCTCCGCCACCCAACGCCGGACCCCCGCCGTCGTGCTGTGGCGAAACAGCGCGGCCGTGACCAGCTCCGCCAGCGCTTCGGGCGCCACGATCTCCACTCGGAACCCGGACCGCCCCTTCTTCATCTGCACGGGCCACGTCTGCACGTCGAGCGCCCCCGCGGCGACGAGGGCTTGCCGCAACGGCTCGACATACTCCGGGCTCATGTCGTCCACGTCCGTGGCTAGCAGCGCCACCCGTCCCGCCTCCGCCGCCTGTTCCGCGATCAGAATTCGCAACGCGTTGGGATAGTGCGACGGATTCCGCTCACCGGCACCCCACCCTCCCTGCAACAGACGCCACTGCCCTGGAGGCGGGCCTGCCGCCAGCACCCGCACCAGCGCGGCCCCGGTCGGGGTCGTCGCCTCACCTTCCACCGGGCCGCCTGTCGCGACGTCGACGCCCTCGAGCAAGATCGCGGTCGCGGGTGCCGGGATCGGAAGCTGCCCGTGAGCTGCCTCCACCCATCCCTTCCCCACGGCGACCGGCCAGGCGTAGATCGCCTCGACGGCGAGCTGCTCGAACCCCTCGATCGCGCCGACGATGTCGAGTACGGCATCCACCGCCCCGACCTCGTGCAGGTGCACCTTCTCCGGCGCGACCCCGTGGACGCGACCCTCGGCCTCGCCCACGAGCCGGAACGCCCGGACGGCCCGCTCCTTCACCCAGTCGGAGACGGGCGCTCGCTCGACCAGCTGCACCAGCTCTCCCACGTGACGCCCGTGCGGCTGCTCCGGGATGGCGAACTCGACCTGCTTGCACCGTACGCCGCCCCGCACGGCGTCGCGCACCGTCACTCCCACGCCGGCGAGCCCCAACCGCCCGGGTAGGCCTTCGAGCCAAGCCTGCGGCACCCCGAGGGAGAGCAGCGCCCCCAAGGTCATATCGCCGGATATCCCGGCGGCGGGGTCCAGGATCGCTATGCGCATGCTGCTGAAGCGCCGGAATATAAATGGGTTAGCCTCGATAGAGCCACCCGGCGCCGGTGTTGAAAACGACGATGCGCTCCTCCGGCCGCAGCATCCCCCGGGCCTTGAGCGCGACCGCGCCGGCGAGCGCTGCCCCGCCCTCGGGGGACGCATCAATGCCCTCGAGCGTCTGCAGATCGCGGGCGGCGGCGATCAACTGCGCGTCCGTCACCGCCACTGCGCCGCCGCCGCTTTCGCGCACCGCCCGCAGCATCAGACGATCACCGAGGGGACCCGGCACGCGCAGTCCGGCCGCAACGGTCCGGGGATCGGGCCACGGCGCGCAGGCGTCCAGACCGGCCTCGAACGCACGCACCACCGGCGCGCACCCGGCCGCCTGAACGCTGTACAGGCGGGGCGGCGTGGCGCGCACCCAACCGGCCCGGCCCAGCTCGGCGAACGCCTTCCACATGCCGATCAAGCCCGTGCCGCCACCGGTGGGATACACGATCGCATCCGGCGCGGTCCAGTCGAGCTGTTCCGCCAGCTCGAGACCGAGCGTCTTTTTCCCCTCGATCCGGTAGGGCTCGCGCAAGGTGGACACGTCCACCGCGCCGGTCTCCGCCGCGTAGCCTCGGGCCGCTTTGCCGCAGTCCCCGATGTGACCGTCCACGAGTGTGAGCTCCGCGCCGAAGCCGCGGATCTGCGACAGGATGGTCGCCGGGGTGCTCGCCGGTGCGTACACGCGTGCCCGGACGCCGGCGCGTGCGGCGTAGGCGGCGAGCGCCACGCCGGCGTTCCCGGCCGTGGGCACCACGCAGGCCCGCGCGCCGGCCAGCGCGGCGCGCGTCACCGCCGCGGCCAGCCCGCGCGCTTTGAACGAGCCCGTCGGATTCGCACCCTCCTCTTTCACGAGCAGCTCGCGAAAGCCGTGCTTTGCGGCGAGTCGCGGCACGGCGAGCAGGGGCGTCCCCCCCTCACCGAGGGTGACGGGAGCTTCCCCGTCGGCGAGCGGCAGCCATTCTCGGTAGCGCCACATCGTCCAGCGGCGCGAGTGCAGGGCCGCCCTGAGTTCCGGTG
>DATHGL010000193.1:0-2087 GCA_035317625.1 Gemmatimonadales bacterium
GCCGTCGTGCTGGGCACGCTGGTGGGCTGGCTGATCGTCGAGCGGGTGGACATCATCGGCCTCCTGACCCGCCCGATTGCACCGCTCGTTCCCGGAGGGAAGCTCCGCGTCACCAGTCCCACCGACCCGTTCTTCATCACGCTCAAGTTCGCCTTCGTGCTCGGCCTGGTGCTCGCGTCGCCGGTGGTTGGCTACCAGACCTGGGCCTTCCTCGTACCGGCCCTGTACCCGCGGGAGCGGCGGCTCATCCTGCCGGCGTTGTCGGTGGGGGCCCTCCTGTTCCTGGCGGGCGCGTCGGCGGCGTACTTCTGGGTGCTGCCGCGCGCGCTGGCCGTGCTCTTGAGCTTCCAGCAGGGGGTGTTCGACCCCCTGATCACGGCGGACAAATACTTCGCGTTCGCGGCGCAGCTGATCATCGCGTTCGGCCTCGTGACCGAGCTGCCGCTCGTGATCGTGATCCTGGCTGCGCTGGGGCTCGTCACACCCCAGTTCCTGGCACGCAACCGGCGCTACGCGCTGGTCATCTCGACGGTGGCCGCCGCGCTGCTCGCCCCGCCCGACGCCGTCTCGATGCTCCTGATGATGGTGCCGCTGTGGCTGCTCTACGAGGTGGGCATCTGGTGTGCCTGGGTGGTGGAGAAGCGACGCGCGCGACGGGCCCGAGCCGATGCCGCGAGCGCGGCGGGGATCGCCGCGTTGCTCCTCGTGGTCGCCGGGAGTGCCCTTGGCGCGCAGACCCCGCCGTCGCGGCCGGTCCGGGCCGACACGACCCCCCCCCACACCGCCGCGGACTCGGCCGCGCAGGGCCGCCTCGACACCGCGACCGCCCGCCGGCTCGGTCTGCCGACGGGCCCGACCCGCAGCTTCCCGCCGCCCGACGCGGTGATCGACTCGCTCCTCAAGCGGCAGGGATACCGCACCACGCAGTATGTGGCCGACACACTGATCGTCCAGGGCGGTGACTCGCAGACGATTCACCTCCGTGGCGAAGCGTACGTCGAGCGGGAAGGCACCAAGATCGAATCGGACTCGATCCGCTACCATCAGCAGAGCTGCCGGCTCGACGCCGTGGGCGATCCGCGGTTGTTCGATCAGGCGACGGTGATGGTGGGCGACGCGATGGGTTACGACACGTGCGTCAAGCGCGGCACCGTGCACAACGCCCTCACCAACTTCCAGCAGGGCTCCGCCCTGTGGATCGTGCGCGGCGACCTGGCGGTCGACTCGGCCTCGACGCGCCTCTATGGCGCGAACAGCGAGATCACGTCCGACCAGAACCCCGTCCCCGACTACCATTTCTCCACCGGCGAGATGAAGTGGCTCAACAAGAGCGTGATGGTCGCGCGCCCGGCCGTGCTGTACATCCACGACGTGCCGATCATGTGGCTGCCGTTCATCTTCCAGGACGTTCGCAAGGGCCGCCACAGCGGCATCCTGGTGCCGCACTTCGGGCTGAACGACCTGGTGCGGCCGGTCCGCAGCTATCAGCGCCACGTCGCCGGCCTCGGCTACTACATCGTGCTCAACGACTATGTCGACTTTGTCCTGTCGACCGACTGGTACGCCGGACGCTACCTGTCGCTCCGGGGGCAAACGCGCTACCGCTGGCTCGACCGGTTCATCGACGGCGGGCTGTCGTTCGAGCGGTACGTCCAATTCGGGCAACCGGGCCACTCGATCCGCCTCGGCTGGCAGCATCAGCAGAGCTTCTCGTCGCGCACCCGTTTCAGCGCGAGCGTCGACTACTCGACCAACACGAGCGTGATTCGGCAAAACACGGTGAACCCCTACCTCGCGACCGCGAGCCTCGGCTCGCAAATGAGCTTCAACAAACAGTTCGACTGGGGGACGCTCAACATCGGCGGCAGCCGGCGGCAGGAGGTGGGGAGCGGCCTCGTGTCACAAACCTTCCCCTCCGTCAGCCTGACGCCGTCGCCGGTCAACCTCACACCGTCCATCACCTGGTCGCCGGGATTTTCATTCGACAACAGGCAGGCGTTTCACCAGGGCCCGACGACGCTCGTGGTGCCCGGCGCGGGAGGGGGGGTCGACACGCTGGCGTTGTTCGCCGACGACCGGACGACGAC
>DATHGL010000194.1:0-3304 GCA_035317625.1 Gemmatimonadales bacterium
GCGAACGCCGAGGTGCGCGATGCGATGCGCAGGCCCTCGACCTTGGTGAGCGCGTTGATCAGCTCGTCGGTGATGCCATCGCTCAGGTATTCGTTGTCGGGGTCGGCACTGGCGTTTACAAAGGGCAGCACCGCAATCGAGCGCGTCTTGCCGACGGGCGCCGCGCCGGCGTCGAGCGGTCGGGTCGCTTCCAGGGCCGTGACGAACTCGGCGACGCTCGCGAACCGATCGGCGGGGTCTTTGGCGAGCGCCCGGGCCAGCGCCTGCTCGACTGCGGCGGGAGCGTCGGGGCGCCGGGCGCGCAGCGGCGGCGGCGGCTCGCTCAGGTGGCGCGCCATGATGGCGCGGGCGCTCGGGCCCGTGAACGGCGGCGCGCCGGCGAGCATCTCGAAGATGACGCAGGCGAGGCTGTACACGTCGCAGCGCCCGTCCAGCTCGCGGTCGCCGGCGGCCTGCTCGGGGCTCATGTACTCGGGCGTCCCGATGGCAAGGCCGACCTCGGTGACATGGTCCCCGCCCGCCCGACACATGGCGCGGGCGATCCCGAAGTCGGCGATCACGGCATGCCCGTCGGCGAGCAACACGTTCTCGGGCTTCACATCGCGATGCACGAACCCCTCGCGATGCGCGTAGTCGAGTCCGGCGCCGAGCTCGCGCGCGATGCGCAGCGCGTCGGCGAGCGGCAGCCGCTGCTCGCGCGCCAGGCGCTGACGCAGCGATTCCCCGCGCACGTACGGCATCACGTAGTAGAGCGAGCCCGCAGCCTGCCCGGAGTCGAGGAGCGGCAGTACGTAAGGGTGGGTGAGCCGCGCGGCGATCGCGATCTCGCGCAGGAACCGCTCGGCGCCGATCGCGGCCGCGACGTCGGGACGCAATATCTTGATCGCGACCTGGCGCTTGTGTCGCAGGTCCTGGGCCACGTATACGGTCGCCATGCCGCCGCGGCCCAGCTCGCGCTCGATCACGTAGCGATCGCCCAGGTCGGCGAGCAGAGCGTCCCGCACCGGCTCCATGAGGGAAAGCTATCCCCCTCCGAGCATCTGCAAGCTGCGGGGCGGGCTACGCCTGGGAGGGCGCGAGCAGCAGCCGCACCTGCTCCAGCAACTCGCTCGCGGTCCAGGGCTTGGTGACGAACGCGACCTGGGGATCCTGGCCGACGGTCTTCCGGAAATTCGGCGCGGGGAAGCCGCTCATGAACAGCACCCGTACCTCGCGCGATTGGCCCCGGATGGCCTCGTACAGCTGAAATCCGCTGAGCTTCGGCATCACGACGTCGGTGATCACGAGGTGCAGCAGCGACCGGTTGGCGCGGTAGGCGTCGAGCCCCTGCTGGCCGTCGAACGCCGTGATCACCCGGTAGCCGACCTTTTCGAGCAGCCCCTGCGCCACCGCGCGCATGGTGGGATCGTCCTCCACCAGAAGAATCGTCTCGCTCCCGCCGGGCAGGGCCGCCTGGCCTGAAGCCTCGAGCCGCGCCAGCCGCGGATCCTGCACCACCGGGAGGTACACCTTGGCCGTCGTCCCCTGGCCCACTTCGCTGTACAAATGGAGGAAGCCGCGGTGCTGCTTCACGAGGCCGTAGGCCATCGACATGCCGAGGCCGGTGCCCACGCCAGCGGTTTTGGTGGTGAAGAACGGCTCGAACACCCGCGCCACCGTCTCCGCCTTCATCCCCACTCCCGTATCGCTCAGAGCGATGCTGACGTACGACCCGGGCTCGACCCAGGCGTGGAGGGGACGGTCCGCCTTGTCGAGCCGCGCCCGCCGCACTTCCACGTGCAGGGTGCCCCCCTTCGGCATGGCGTCGCGGGCATTGCTCAGAAGGTTCAAGAGGATCTGCTTGACGGCACCGGGATCGGCTTCGACCACGCCGCCTTCCTCGTCCGCTACGAACTGCACTTCGATGTTGGCGGGCAGCTGGCGGCGCTGGGTGTCGAGCACTTCGCGCACGAACTCGGTGAGGCTGAGCGGCTGCGGGTCGAGCGAGCGGTGGCGGCTGAAGCCCAGCAGCTTCTGCGCCAGCTCGGCGCCGCGCTGGGCCGTGTCCTTCAGCTCGTCGAGGTCGCGGCTCGGGGGCAGCGTTTGGGCCAGCGCGGTGGCGCGGGTCAGCACGCCGGTGAGCAGGTCGTTGAACTGCTGCGCAATGGCGCCCGTCAGCCGGCCGATCGTCTCCATCTTCTCGGCCTGCCTCAAGGCCCGCTCGTGCGCCAGCTGTGTCGCGACGTCGTCCGCGGCCATGGTCCGCTAACCCTTGCCCTCCCGATACACGCCGAGTAAGCGCCTCAGCAGTAGCAGCTGCCCCACGTGATACGAGTTGTGGTCAGCGAGCACCAGCGCTTCACGCAAGATGGTCTGTCCGGTACCGTGCCGGATGCGGGCGAAGAGATCGGTCTTGGGGTCGGCCACGATGCGCTCCATCGCCTGGCGGTCACGCTCAACCTGGGCGACGCTGCGGTCCCAGGCAGCGGCCGTAGGCGGCGCGTCGTCCAGCGGCCAGTACCCCCGCGGCCATTCCGGGGACACGTGCTTGGCGCTCTGCGTGAACGCGACGATGTCCCACTGCGAGATCCGGATGTGCTCGAGCAGCCGCCAGGGCGTAAACGGCTGGCCCGCAGGCTTCGCCCCCCGGAGCTCCGCCGGCCAGTCGGCGACGGCGTCCGCGAAGGCGATGTGGGCATGGGGCTCGGACAAGAGCGCGCGCAGGTGGTCGCGCAGTGCGCGGTCGGGATCCGATCTGGTCGCTTTCTGCCGCGGCTTGGGTCTCGGTCGTTTGGTTGCCATAGCGAAGAGTCTAGCTGCGCCAGCCGGGCGAGCAAGACGGGGACTTTGGGGCGATATTCAGGGACCATGTCGACCGTGTTCTCTCGCCTGCGCACGTCCCTGGCTGTGCTGTGCCTGGTCGCCTCGGGGCTCTCAGCTCAGGGGCGGACCCAAACGGCGGTGTTCGCCGGCGGCTGTTTCTGGGGCGTGGATGCCGTGTTCAAGCACGTGCGGGGGGTGGAGCGGGTGGTGTCGGGCTATTCTGGGGGCAGGGGCGGCGCCGCGACCGCGCACTACAACCTGGTCAGCACCGACACGACGGGGCATGCCGAGTCGGTAGAGGTCACGTTCAACCCGGCGCAGGTTTCCTACGGCGAGCTGTTGCGGGTGTTCTTCGCCGTGGCGCACGACCCGACGCAGCTCGACCGCCAGGGCCCGGACCGGGGCACGCAGTATCGTTCGGTGGTGTTCTACGCGAGCGAGGAGCAGCGGCAGGCGACGGTCCGCTACATCGAGCAGCTGACGCGCGATCACGCGTTCGCCG
>DATHGL010000195.1:0-13891 GCA_035317625.1 Gemmatimonadales bacterium
CGCGGCCACAGCTTGTGAGCGCTGCGCCGCGGTCCCGCGCCCGACGACCCCCGCATCCGCCGCTAACTTCGGCGCCGGCGCTCGGTTGAACACCGCGCCCGGCGCTGCACGAGTCCTGCGGGAGCGGTTTGTGCCGCCGTCCGAGATAGGGTAGCTTAGTCGCGCTGGACCGTGAAAGTGATTGTGTGCGTGCGGCCGCCCGCGAGCCTGGCGCCCTCCCGCTGCTGCACGACCCGTCACACCGAGAGGGCCCCGTTTCATGGGTGACCGCAGGGGTTGGACCCGGCCCGCGCTCGTGTTGATCGCGAGCGCGCACGAGTGGGCGTCCCGTTCGCTCGACAGCATCCTCACGCCAAACGTATACTCGGTGGTGCGCGTCTACACCGGACGCGACGCGGTGGCGCGTGCCCGGACCCTCGAACCCGACGTCGTCATCCTGGACATGGATCTGGTCGATCTCAACGGCCTCGAGGCGTGCCGCATGCTCCGGGCCGGCGAGGGCATCACCGCCAGCACGCCGATCCTCATGATGATGGGCGTGCCGATCACGCGGCAGCGGACGCTGGAATCGCTGCGGGCCGGGGCCAATGCGCTGTGGGGGCAGCCGCTCGACGTCGAAGAGTTCCTGCTGCGGCTCGAGGGGCTGCTGCGCAGCAAGCTCGACGCGGACCGTGCCCGCGAGGACGGGCTGGTGGATCACGCCACGGGCCTGTACAACCGGCGCGGCCTGGCACGCCGCGCCCAGGAGCTCGCATGGCAGGCGACCCGCGTCCATGCCCCGCTCGCCTGCGTCGCGTTGGCGCTCGACCTGGCGCCCGCCACGACCGCTCCCGACGGCGGGGCCGCCGACGCGGAGGAGCGCGAGGGCAGCGCCCGCGCCCTCGCCCGCGCGCTGGACGCGAGCCGCCGCGTCTCCGACACGGTCGGTCGGCTCGGCCCGACCGAATTCGCCGTGCTGGCACCGCACACCGACGCCGCGGGAGCCGCGCAGTTGGGGGCCCGGCTGACCGAGGCCGTGGAGCATCCCGAGGCGGGCTGGGCGCCGGGCGCCCCGCGACTCAGAGTGCGGGCGGGGTACGAAGCGGTGGCCGACTTCGCGCAGGCGCCGCTCGACCCGCTGGCGCTGTTGGCACGCGCGGCGAGCGCGCTGCGGGCGCCCGCGGGCGGCGGCAGCCGGGTCCGGCGGTTCGAGAGCGGCAGCGACACCTAGCGGGCCGCGCCGGGCCTCGATTCGGAGCTCTGCAGCACCGGCCGGTCCGCGAACGCCGACTCCTCGTCGCCCGCTTCATAGCCCGCCATGTAGTACGAGTAGTAGCGGTACTCCCCACCCAGGCGCACGTCGTTCAACACGGCGCCGAGCACGCGGATCGGGAGGCGCTCGAGGACGTCGATCTTGGCTTCCGCCAGCTGGCGATCGCTGAACCCGGTGCGCAGCACGAGCAGCATCGCGCCCGTCATGGTCCCCAGCGCGAAGGCATCGGCGCCGGCGGCGAGCGGGGGGCTGTCCACGAGGATGACGTCGTAGCTCGGGCGCAGGCTCGCGAGCAGACGCGCCATGGGCGCGGATGTCAGCAGCTCGGGCCCGCCCTGGCTGCGGATCCCGCAGCCGATGAAGGACAGCGAGGGGTAGGCGGTCGCGTGGAGCGCCTCGTCGCGGGTCGCCGTGCCGCCGAGCAGCTCGGTCAGCCCCGGCTTGCGCGGCGCTTTCAGCACGCGATGCAGTGAGCCCCGCCGGATGTCCCCGTCAATGAGCAGCGTGCGGAACCCCGCGTCGGCGAAGGCGAGGGCGAGGTTGGACGAGACCAACGACTTCCCGTCGCTCCGGCCGGGACTCGAGATGGTGACGACGATGGGACCGGCGCTGCCGTGGGCGTGCTGCACGCGCAGCCGGATGGCACGCAGCGCCTCGATGATCGGCGAGACGTCGTCGCCCTTGCCGTCGCCCTTGCCGTTGCGCTTGCCGACGTGCGGCACGGCGCCGAGGATGGTCAGGCCCATGGCCCGCGTCACCTGATCGGGATGACGCACCCGCCAATCGAGGCGATCCAGCACCACCGCCCCCAGCACGCCGGCGCCGCAGCTCCCGAGGAACGCCAGGACGATCACCAGGGCCCCGACGTTGAACAGCGGGGTTTCGGGGCGCTCTGCCCGGTCGAGGATCCGCACCTCGGGAATGCTCGACACGTCGGCCAACCGCGCCTCGGCGTAGCGCTGCTGAATGTTGGTGAAGAGCTGCGCGGCGATCGTCACATCGCGCTCCAGCCGGGCCTCTTCGATGGCCAGGGGCGGGATCTGCCGCAGTCCGCCGGCGACGGAATCGACCCGCCGGCCCAGGCCCGCTTCGCGGACCGCGAGCTGCGCGAGCAGCGCCCGCGTCAGAGCCGGAATGCTCTGGCGCCGGAGCTTCGTGATATCGTCGGCGAGCCGCCGCACCGGCAGATACCCATCGGTGTAACGGTACCGCAGCGCGCGCAGCGCCGCCTGTTTGTCGGTCAACTCCCGGAGCGCCTGGGTCAGGGCGGACGAACGCTGCACCGACGCGATCGTCTCCAGGGCGTCGGTGGACACGCCGGAATCCGCCCCCTCCGCGAGCACCCGCTCGAGCGCCACGCGGTCCACCCGCAGCTCCTCCCGACTGACGCGCATGTCGAAGAAGGTCGCGCCCGCCGGATCACGCCCCGGCGCCGCCGACCCGAACAGGGAGCCGAGGTTGCCCGACAGGGCCGTCACGGTGCGGACCCGGAAGTCGCGCAGCGCCTGCTCCGTTTGCGCCAGGTTGAGCTGCGCGTTCCGCACTTGCTCGCCCAGGATATTCACCAGCTCCGAGAGCTTCTGACGCCGCAGGTCCGCCGCCACCGTCACGAACCGCTCCGCGATGGCATTGACCGTCGCGGTGATGTCGTCCGGGTTGGAGCCGCGCAGCTCGACGCTCATGAAGTTCCCGACTTTCCCCTCGACCAAATCCGTCTGCACGTGCAGCTCGTCTGCGAGCAGCTGCGCGGCGGCGGCCGGCGTCGCAATGGCAAACTCGATCGTGCGCCCAGGCCTCAGCTCACTCGCGGGCGGGAGCCACGCCAACCCCAGCGCCGGACCCACCGAGTCGCCAACCGCCCCACGCTGCAGCGTCTCGCCCCGCTCCGTGGTCAGGACGAATCGGCTCTCCGCCGGCGCGACCGTGACGCGATAGGTCCCCGGCCGCACGCGCTCCTTGACCCCCAAGGATGCCAGCGCGCTGCTGTCGCCCGGCGTGTCGTACGACAGATACAGCCGCCTCCGACGCACCACGTCCCCCAGCACCGCGTGCGACTGGAGCAGGTCCACCCACCCCGACGAGCCCACCAGCTGCGTGGTTTGAATCGGGCCCTCATCGCGGGTGTGCGCGTCCGGCACGTCGACCCACAACGTGGCGTGGGTCGTGTACGCCGGCCGGATCAGCCGGCTGACGGCGACACCCCCGGCGGTCCCGAGCAGCGTGACGGCCAGCACGACCCACTTGAAGCGCACGAGGGCGGCGCCGATGCGCCGCCAGTCGATCACCCCGGCACCGGGCGGGCCCTGCGCCAGCCCCATGGGAGGCTCGTAGAGGCGCGGCAGCGGGACGCGGGGCTGCAGCACCTGGGTCAATCCCTGGGGCGGAGTATCGGGTGTGGACATTACCGCGAGGGCTCTCCGGAGCTGGACGTGAGTGGGCGTAACTGTCGAGCGTCAAAACTGCCACCGCAAGGTCAGTACCGTGAGAGACGGCCGGCACGCCCTCACAACCCAGCGGCGGCGCGGAGAAACGAGGGGACCGGAACGGCACCCGGAATCGATCACCCGCGACCTGTAGCACAATTGCAACACTTTGATGCGGACTGCACGGACTGCGCCGGCCGGTGTGGCACCTTGACAACGGTCTAAACCGGTGTCAAATAGAGAGGTTAGCAAATCGGTTCCAGCGCTGGACGGGTTCTTGCCACGTGCTGGGCTGCATCCCCGGCGCACCTTTCGTCGACCTCTCTCGGCGTGCGGCGCCCTGGAGGCAGGACTCCAAGGAGACCACGTCGCCCATGGCGGACCATCGCACCCTCGAGTCCTCTCCCCCAGATGATATCGCGCGACTGATTCCGGTCTCGGCGGCCGCCAAGGCGGGCATCCGAGTGCTGGTCGTGGACGACGAGCGCACGCTGCGCGAGAGCTGCGCCAGCATGCTCGGCGCCGAGGGCTACAACGTCGCGACGTGCGGCAGGGGCGACGAAGCCCTGCAGACGGTCCAGCGGCGCACCTTCGATATCGCGCTGGTGGACCTGTATATGTCCCAGGTCCTGGGGATGGAGCTGCTCAAGACGATCTTGGTGACGCACCCCGACACGATCGTCATCATGATCACCGGGAATCCGAGTGTCGAGTCCAGCTTCGAGGCGTTGCAGGCGGGTGCCTGGGACTACCTGCCGAAGCCGTTCACGGGGAGCCAGCTGCAGGTGCTGGTCGGTCGCGCCGCCCACACCGTGGCGATTGCGCGCGAGACGCGCGCCCAGCAGGAGCGCATCGCCGCAGCGCACGGCAACAGCGACAAGGTCACGGTGCTCGGCGCCGCGCCCCAGTTCCGCAGCGCCATCGACCTCGCCCGCAAAGTGGCCGCCACCGACGCGTCGGTGTTCATCACCGGCGAGAGCGGCTCCGGCAAGGAGCTGATCGCCCAGTTCATCCACCAGCACAGCCGCCGGGCCGCCCGCCCGGTGGTCGCGGTGAACTGCGCCGCCCTGCCCGAGCCGCTGCTCGAGTCGGAGATGTTCGGCCACTGCAAGGGCGCCTTCACGGGCGCGGTGCGCGACAAGCCCGGCCTGCTGGAAGTGGCGAACGGCGGCACCTTGTTCCTCGACGAGCTGATCGAGATGTCGAAGCCGATCCAGGCCAAGCTGCTGCGGGTGATCCAGGACGGCGTGGTGCGCCGGGTGGGCAGCGAGACGACCGACGCGGTGGTGAACGTCCGGTTCATCGCCGCCACCAACCAGCACCCCGAGAAGGCGGTCCGGGACGGGGCCCTGCGGGAGGACCTCTATTACCGTCTGCGCGTGGTGCCCATCCACGTCCCGGCCCTGCGCGACCGGGCGGACGACATTCCGCTCTTGGCGAATCACTTTCTGACGCACTACTGGCGCCGCCATCGCGACGCCAACACGCCGCTCCCCCAGTTGTCGAAGGCCGCCGTGTGGGCGCTGCGCGCCCACAGCTGGCCGGGGAACGTGCGGGAGCTGCAGAACGTGATCGAGCATGCCGTCGTGCTGCTCGAGCCCGGCGCGGACGTGCGCCCGGAAGACATCCCGTTCATCTCCGACATGCCCACCGAGGGGGAGCTCACCGAAGCGGCGCTGCAGCAGGCGAACAGCGACGACACGTATTACGCGGCGCGGGAGAAGCTCCTGGCCAAGTTCGACCGCCAGTATCTCACGCGCGTCGTCCTGCGCGCCGGCGGCAACCTGTCCAAGGCCGCGCGGATCGCCCGGGTCGACCGGACGACCTTCTACCGCCTGATGGAGCGACACGGCCTGCAGCGGAACCTGCTGGCCAGCACGTCCGAGTGACCTTGCGCGCCAGGGGTAGGAGGCGGACATTAGCCTCCAGGTGCACAGCGACGATCACATGACGCCCCACCCTTCCGACGCCCTGCGCCGGAGCCCGCCGGATTCCCCGGCGCCGTCAGCCGTTGACGCGCTCGAGCATCTGCCGGGCGTGTCGTCGCTGGTGCTGACGGCGGCCACGCGCCGGGTGGCGCGCCGCTGGCGAGACGAGCATCGGGACCCGAACGATCCGGAGCTGGTCGCCGGCCTGCTGGCGGCGCTGGCACTCGCCGTCGAGCAACGCTCGCCCCGCTACGTCGCGGAGCTCGTCCCGAGTCCGTCCCCTGCCCTGTGGCGACCGTTGGTCGAGATGCTGCGAGCCGAGCTGGTGCACGGCTGGCTGGAGGCGCCGACCCCGGTGGCCCCCGAAGCGATCCTGGGGACGCTGAGCGCGCTGGAGCAGGCGCTCCTGGCCATGGAGGCCAGCTCCACCCACAAGCTCGCGTCACCGCTCACCGGCACCGACGGCTTCGAGCTGCTGGTCGAGCTGGTGCACGATCTCCGCTCGCCGCTCACGTCCATCCTGTTCCTCGCCGAGACGCTGCAGCGCGGCCAGAGCGGTCCCGTGAACGACCTGCAGCATCGCCAGCTCGGGCTGGTCTACAGCGCCGCGCTCGGTCTGAGCGCGCTCGTGAGCGACGCCATCGAGCTGGCCTGCGGCGGCGACGAGCTGGCCGATCCGCACCCGTCCCCGTTCTCGGTCACCGAGCTCTTGAACTCGGTCCGCGGCATCGTGCACCCGATGGCCGAAGAGAAGGGGTTGGCCATCCGGCTGCTGGCGCCGGACCCGGACCAGCGGGTCGGTCGGTCGGTGGCGCTGAGCCGCGTGCTCCTGAACCTCACGACCAACGCCATCCGGTTCACCGACGAAGGCATCGTCGAAATCGTGAGCGAGCCGAAAGGACCCACGCGGGTCGAGTTCTCGGTGCGCGACAGCGGGCCGGGGATCAACCCCGACGCCCTGGCCACACTGTTCCAACCGTTCCGGCGAGCCGCCGGGCGCCGCGGCTACTGCTTCTCCGGCACGGGTCTGGGCCTCGCCATCTGCCGCAAGCTGGTGCGCGCCATGGGATCCGAGCTGCGGTTCGAGACCCGCGCGCAGTGGGGCACCCGCTTCTTCTTCGAGCTCGAGCTGCCGCCGGCGTTCCCGAGCTAGGCTTGTCGCAGGGCACTTCCGCAATTGTTGCTGGGTCGTGACAGCCGCGTGATGCGGCGGCCGCCGCCCGTACGCGTAAGTCGTTCCCCCCCTACGCGATACGTCACCTGCCTCCTCGCGCACGCGACCTGCATACGGCGTCCGTGCAATCACACCGCCGTCGTGGAGGAGAGGGGCCCTAGTGACCACGCTGGAACTCGACCAAGCGATGCCACCGCGATCCCGGGCAGCGCTCGCGCGGCTGCTCCGCAGCTCCCTGGCCGAAGGGGAGCGCCGCGTGCTCAACGTCATCGTGGCCGCGTGCGGGCTCGTCGTCACCGCGCCCCTCCTGCTGGGCGTCGCCGTGCTCGTCAAGCTCACCTCGCGCGGCCCCGTGTTCTTCACGCAGACCCGCGTCGGCCTCGACCGCCGCACCCCCCAGGTGCTCGACGGCAACGGCCAACGCCACACCGACTACGGCGGCAAGCCGTTCACGATCTACAAGTTCCGCACCATGGCCGTGAACGGCGGCGGAGCGGTCTGGGCGCGCCCCGACGACCCGCGCGTCACCCGGGTGGGCCGCGTGCTGCGCAAGTATCGGCTGGACGAGCTGCCCCAGCTGCTGAACGTGCTGCGCGGCGACATGAACGTGGTGGGACCGCGCCCGGAGCAGCTGGCGATTTTCGCCTCGCTGCGCGAGCGGATCGAAGGCTACGAGCTCCGCCAGCGCGTCCGCCCCGGGATCACCGGCTGGGCGCAGATCAACCAGAGCTACGACCGCTGCCTCGACGACGTCCGCCGCAAGGTGCTGTACGATCTCGAATACGTCGGGCGGCAATCGGTGTCCGAAGACTTGAAGATCATGCTGCGGACGGTGCCGGTGATGCTGCTGCGCCGTGGCGCCTGGTAGTGGTATTGGGCGCTCCGGCACGGCGCCCCCTCCGCCTCCCCCTCTTCCGACGGACAGACTCATGAGCGACAGGTCGTTCTGGGCGATTCCCGCGCGCCTCGCGGCCGGGGCCGCGCTCGCCCTGCTCGCCACGTGCACGGAGCAGCGCAGCCCGCTGGGCCCCGGAGGGGGCGGGGGCGGGGGGGTGAAGCCAACGGCGGTTCTCACGTCCGGCACGCCCGCGGTGCTCGTGGGAGCCGGTGATATCGCGCAATGCGACCGCCTGGGTGATGAGCAGACGGCGGCGCTGCTCGATGGGATTCCCGGCGCGGTGGTCGCCATCGGCGACAACGCGTACTCGGAAGGCACCGACGCCGACTATCAGAACTGCTACGACCCGAGCTGGGGCCGCCACAAGGCGCGCACCCACCCCGTGCCGGGGAACCACGAGTACACGATTCCCGACGCGCCGGGGTACTTCAACTACTTCGGAGCGGCGGCGGGGGAGCGCGGCAAAGGCTACTACAGCTACGACGTGGGCGATTGGCACCTGATCGCGCTCAACAACTACGTCCCGATCGGCGCCGGCTCGCCGCAGGAGCAGTGGCTGCTCGCCGACCTGGCCGCACATCCGAACCTCTGCACCCTCGCCTACTGGCACCACCCGCTGTTCTCCTCGTGGACCGACGCCGGCACGGGCGGGATCGTCAATGGCGAGGTCAAGCCGGTCTCCGTCGACCTCTACAACGCCGGCGTGGACGTCGTGCTCAACGGCCACCGGCATTGGTATGAGCGCTTTGCGCCGCAGGACCCCGACGGCGTCTTGGACAGCACACGCGGCATTCGAGAAATCATCGCGGGCACCGGCGGGGGCGGCTTCCAATTTCCCACCAACATCCGGCCGCTGAGTGAAGTGCGCAACTCGGACACGTGGGGCGTTCTGAAGTTGTACCTCTATTCGGACAGCTACGCCTGGAAGTTCGTCCCGGTTGCGGGCAAGACGTTCAGCGACTCGGGGAGCTACGCCTGTCACGACGCCCCCGGGGGCGTATCCGGCGCCCAATCCACGCTCGCCGCCGCGCCGACCACGATCTCGGCGGGAGGCCAGACGGCGACGATCACGGTGACCGCGAAGGACGGGGCCGGCCGCCCGGTGAGCGGTGCCCCGGTGGTACTCGCGGCCACCGGCAGCGGGAACACCATCACTCAGCCGTCCAGCCTCACGGACGCCAACGGCGTGGCGACGGGGACGCTGAGCGCCACCGCAGCGGGGACGCGGACGGTCACGGCGACGGCGAACGGCATTCCGATCGCGCAGACGGCGACCGTGACCGTGACGGGTTTGCCGTCGCCGGGGAAGTCGCTGGTGACGGCGGCGCCCGTGTACATCGCACCGGAAACCGGAACGTCCACCATCACCGTCACGGTCAAGGACGGCGGCGGTCACCCAATCGCCGGCGCGCTGGTGACGCTCTCGGCGAGCGGCAGCGGCAACACGCTCATTCAGCCCTCGGCCCCGACGGACGCCAAAGGGGTGGCGACGGGGGGGCTGAGCTCCACGGTGGCGGAGACCAAAACCGTCGCGGCGACCGCCAACGGCATCGCGCTCACCAAGACCGCCGTGGTGACGGTGGTCACGCCGTCCGCCGCGAAGTCGACGCTGGCCGCCAACCCGACGTCCATGATGGCCGGGAGCGGGACATCGACCCTCACGGCCACGGTGAAGGACGCCGGCGGTCACGCCATTTCCGGAGCGGCGGTGGTGCTCCTGGCCAGCGGGAGCGGGAACACGCTGACGCAGCCGGGTCTCACCAACGCCACCGGAGTAGCCAAAGGGACGCTCAGCTCGACGGTCGCGGAAGCGAAGGTCGTCTCGGCCACGGCGAACGGGATCGCGATCACCAAGATCGTCACCGTCACGGTGACGCGGAGCAACGTGTCGAGCTCGCGGTCGACGGTCGCGGCCGCGCCGCCGTCCATCCCGGCCGGCGGTGGAGGGTCCACGATCACGGTCACAGTGAAGGATTCCACCGGGAAGGCGATCGGCGGGGCCACGGTCGTGCTCGCGGCCACCGGGAGCGGGAACACCCTCACCCAGCCCGCGGCCAAGACCAACCCGAGCGGGGTGGCGACGGGAACGCTGAGCTCGACCGTGGCCGAGGCCAAGACGGTCTCGGCGACGGCCAACGGCATCCCGCTCGACCAGACCGCCACCGTCGCCGTGACGACGGGCGGCGTGTCGCCCTCACAATCCACGGTCGTGGCGTCGCCGACGTCGATCGTGGTGGGGAGCGGGACGTCGACGATCACGGTGACGGCCCGGGACGCCGCCGGCAATCCCGTCAGCGGAGCCACGGTGGAGCTGGCCGCCACCGGGAGCGGGAACACCCTCGCCCAGCCCGCGGGCCCGACCGACGCGAACGGCGTGGCCACGGGCACCCTCAGCTCGACGGCACCGGAGACGAAGACCATCTCGGCCACGGCGGACGGCACCGCGCTTACGGCGACGGCGACCGTCACGGTGACACCAGGAGGGGCGTCCGGCTCGCGGTCGACGGTGGTCGCCTCACCCACTTCGATCACCGCGGGGGGGAGCTCCACGATCACCGTGACGGTGAAGGATGGCGACGGCAACCCGATCAGCGGAGCGACGGTGGTGCTCGCGGCTACCGGAAGCGGGAAGACCCTCACCCAGCCGTCCGGCCCGACGGACGCCAGCGGCGTGGCGACGGGGACGTTGAGCGCAGTCGCGGCAGGCACGAAGAGCGTTTCGGCCACGGCGAACGGCACCGCGATCACCCAGATCGCGGTGGTGACGGTGACGGCGGGGTCGCTTTCCGCCTCGCAATCCACTGTGACGCCGTCGCCCGCGATGATCGCCCCCGGATCGGAGACGTCGACGATCACGGTCACCGCGAACGATGCCTATGGCAACCCGATCGGCGGGGCGACCGTCGTGCTGGCGGCCACGGGGAGCGGGAATACGCTCACCCAGCCCTCGGGACCGACGGGCGCGAACGGTGCCGCGAGCGGGACGCTCAGCTCGACGGTGGAGGAGACCAAGACCATCTCGGCCACCATCGACGGCACGCCGATCGAGCAGACGGGCACCGTGATGGTCGCGTCGGCGACGACATCCGTGGTGCTGGTGGGAGCCGGGAACATCGCCATGTGCGACCGGACGAACGACGAAGCCACCGCGGCGCTGCTCGACAACATCCCGGGTACGGTCTTTGCCGCCGGAGACAACGTGGTGGTGGACGGGTCGCAGTCGGATTTCACGAACTGCTACGGTCCCTCGTGGGGACGCCATCTGGCGCGCACGCGGCCGGCGGTGGGCGACAAGGAGTATCTGACCGCGGACGCCGCCGGCTACGGGGCCTACTTCGGCGCCGCCGCGGGCGCGGCGGGGAGCTACTACTACAGCTACGACGTGGGTGACTGGCACATCGTCGTGCTCAACGACAACTGGACCTTCGTGCCGACCAGGGCGGGATCGCCGCAGGAGCTGTGGCTCCAGTCCGACCTCGCGGGGAGCGCGAAGCAGTGCACACTCGCCATCTGGCACTCGCCGCGCTTTACATCGTCCAATACCACGCCCCGATCGGCCGTCAAGACCTTCTGGGACGATCTCTACGCCGCGGGCGCCGACGTCATCGTCAATGCGCACTACAGGAACTACGAGCGCTTCGCTCCCCAGACCCCCGACGGCCTGGCCGACCCGCAGAACGGCATCCGCGAATTCGTGGTGGGCACGGGAGGTCAAACCAGCCTCCAGGTCCCTCCCGCCGTCGCTCCCAACAGCGAAGCGCGGAACAGCAACACCTTCGGCGTGCTCAAGCTGACGCTCTCGGCCGGCAGCTACAGCTGGGAGTTCGTGCCGGCCGCGGGCGGGACCTTCCGGGATTCGGGGAGCGGCACGTGTCATTGAGCGAGGCACCGGCCGGTGTCGCACTTGTGCCGCGGCTTGTAAGTGGGGCGTGTCAGCGGCCTGGCCGCTGGCCGGACGGTGTGCCGTAAGTCGTTGCTGCACAAGCGGTCGTGCGCGTCGGGGGGCGCGCACGGGTCCTGCGTAACGGAGTACTCGATGACCTCGCGCTCGATCACCGTCGTCGCCGTCACGCAAAGCGATCCGTTCTTCACGGGCCGCTTCTTCGAGACATTCCTCGAGGAGACCGCGCGCCTCCCGGTTCGGCTCGCCGAGATCGTGCTGCTCAGGAACTTCAACGAATCGATGGGCGCCCTGGCCATGCGGTTGTGGCGGCTGTACGGGTCCGTCGACATGGCACGCCTCGCCGGTCGGTACGCGTCGGCGCGGTTGGCGGACCGGCTCGGCTTCCCGCGCAGCGTCGAAACCGTCGCCGCCAAGCACGGCATTCCCACGCACCGGCTCTCGACGATCAACGACCCATCGTATCTCGACACGCTGCGCGAGCGGGGCGTGGACGTGCTGCTCTCGGTCGCCGCGCCGCAGTTGTTCGGTGCCGCTGCCCTCAAGGCCGCGCCCTGCGTGCTGAACGTCCACTGCGGCAAGCTGCCGCAATATCGGGGCATGATGCCGACGTTCTGGGCTCTCCACAACGGCGAGCGTCAGATTGTCATCACGGTCCACGAGATGGACGAACGGCTCGACACCGGCGCCGTGCTCGCCGAATACCCCGTGCCGGTACTGCCGACGGACTCCGCCTTCGGGCTCGCCGTGCGGGCCAAGCTCGTGGCCGGTCAACAGGTGGCGCGGCTACTCGCCCGCCTGGGCACACGCAGCTGGCCCACGCCCGAGCCCGTCGACCTAGCCGGGCAGCGGTACTTCCGGTTTCCGACGCGACGCCACGCCCGTGCCCTGCGCGCGGCGGGGAGGTCGATGCTGTGAACGCCGGCCGGTTTCTCGCCTCATTCGACATCGAGGACTGGTTTCACGCCGAGAACGTCAAGCCCAGCCTCCCGACCTCCGACTGGAGCCGCTTGCAGTGGCGGGTGGAACGGAACACGCATGACCTGCTCGACATCCTCGCCCAGGCGGGGGTGCGGTCCACGTTCTTCGTGCTGGGCTGGATCGCGCGACGTCACCCGGAACTGGTGCGCCGCATGGTGGCGGAAGGCCACGAGGTCGCGAGCCACACGTATGCGCACCACCAGCTGCACCGTCTCACGCGTGAGGAGCTGGTGGCGGATCTGGCGCGGGCGCGGGACACACTCGAGCAGCTGACAGGCGTACGGGTGCTGGGAGTCCGCGCCCCCGCGTTTACAATCACCGATCAGCTGCTCGACTGCCTCGCCGAAGCGCGGTATTGGTACGACTCGAGCTACTACGCCTTCCAGTTGCATCACCGCTACGGTCGCCTGGAGACGGCGATCGATACGGAACAACCGGTGGTGGAGATCCGGCCGGGGTTGCTCGAGCTGCCGATGACCTGCCTCAGGATCGGGCCACTCCCTGTCCCTTGGGCTGGGGGCGGCTACTTCCGGCTCATCCCCTATGCGCTGTACCGCTGGGGCGTCGAGCGGCACCTCAAGGCACGCGGCTCTTTCATGTTCTATTTCCACCCCTGGGAGTTCGACGTGGAGGAGACCCCACTCCCAAACCTCCCGTGGCACATGAAGTTCCGCGCCTTCGTGGGGCGGCGCCGCATGCGACGCGATCTCGCCAAGCTGCTGGTCGAGTTTGGCTCCGCTCGCATCGACGACACCCTGAGATCGCTGGGATACCAGCCCGCCGGTGAGGCTCAGGCCAGCGTGCGGGCCGCGATCTCCACGCCTAAAGCCCCGGCGTTGAAGGTGGGCCACATGCGCCCGGCCTCGCGGTCCCCCGGGGCGCCCTCGCCCGATGCCGGCTCGCCGATCTCCGTGAACCCGCGCCCGGCGTAACCGCGACCGCGCGCGCCTAGCGCGCCTTGATTTCGACGCCCAGCGCCGCACCGTTCAAGCCGGTCCACGTCGCCGCGATGTTGCGAAGGTTCACCGCCCGCTCCGCCTGAAGATCCCCCGGCCGCTTCTTCCCCGAGAACTGCTCGCTGATCTCCGTGAAGCCCGCGCCTGGCGTGATCGCGGCGCGCCCGCTCCGGACCCCAAACACGCCGTAGGCCACGTTATGCGAGCTCTGGAACGCGAGCAGCGGGACCGTCAGCCCGCTTACCGCGTCGCCCCGGCTCAAGCCGGTCTGCACGATAGCCCCCGCCCCGTTCACACCCCCGGTGTCCACGCTGTCCCACTGCGACACGATCCATTGGCTGCTGAACTGGGTGCCGCTGAACGTGATGGTGAGTGGGC
>DATHGL010000196.1:0-2073 GCA_035317625.1 Gemmatimonadales bacterium
GCCGGGGGTGGGCGCACCGCTCGCCCTCCCGGTCGTCTCCGGATTCCAGTCCATGACGAGACCACGATGCATGCCGCTCAGGCCGACCAGGTTGCCCGATTGGCCGATGAACGTGGCGCTGGCGCGGCGCGCCGGGAACCAGGAGTCCTCGAAGCCGGAGTGCTTGACCTCGCGTACGACGTTCAGCTTCCAGTCCTGCGGCTGCCGCGGCTGATACCGGAGGCTCTTGAACGGAATGCGCACCTCGACTTCGTATCCCCATTCGGTGACGCGCCCGCGCGATTGAAACACGAAGTCGGGACTCAAATCGGGTTGTTCCCGTCCCACGACGGCGCCGCCGATGAAGCCGCTGGCGGTGACGTTGGCGCCCTCGATCAGGGAGCCATCGCCTTGGACGCCGAGCGGATTCACGGCAAACATCAAGGCCTGCTTCCCGTCGTGAAACGTGCCGAGCAGGATCTGCACGTTGTCGTCGCCGAAGATCTGGTCGCGATTCGCCAACGTCACCGTGGGACGGCCGTGCTGCTCGAAGGCGCGAATGCCGAAATGGATCGCCGTGGCCGAGTCCCAGACCAGCACCTGGGTGGAGTCCGCGGCCGGCACGCCGTCGTTGGGGGAATACTGTGAGAAGCCGGTCAACCGCGCGGCACGGGCCCAGACGGAGTCCGCGAGGTCGCCGTCTATGACGACATCGGCTTCAAGGCGCGGAATCGGCACGTCGAGCTCATGGTCCCGGCCCGAGTAGCTGGGCGTGGAGTCGGCGCAAAGGAGGACGCACACCGCAAGGAGCATGTCCAATAATTATGGATGCGAAGCCATCAGACGGGAACTCGCGGGGAGTCAAGAAGGTGTCAGAACGATGAATGGATGGATTGGCGGCTTGGCATGTGACAGGCAACCGGCCAGATTACGGCATGAAATTCGCCATTCTCATCTACACCGACAGCACCCTGCTCGACGCGCTCCCGGAGGGACAGTTCGACGCGAAGATGCGCGACTGCCTGGCGCATGCCGACGAGCTGCGCCAAGACGGGCGCTTGCTCGATTCCCAGATGCTCGAGCGGGCGGCGACCGCCAAATCGGTGCGCGTCCGACACGGCCGGCAGACGGTCGTGGACGGGCCGTTCACCGAGACCAAGGAAATGCTCGCGGGCTTCAACCTAATCGAGGCCGAGGACCTGGAGGAGGCGGTCCGCATCGCCGCGGAGTTCCCCTGGACCCAAACCGGCTGCGTCGAGGTTCGAGCGGTGCAGGACATCGAGGCCGTCCGGCGGCGGGTCACCCGCGAGATCACTTCACCTCCTTGGTGAGCTCGAGACCCGCCTCGAGCGCCGCCACAATCCGATCGACGTCGTACACACAGCCTGCCCAGGTGCCGCCGCTGGCGCGCTGCAGCGCCGCCCACAGGCGCGTGTCCGCGGGCAGCGCCGCGTGGGGCGCGAGCCCGGGATGAGGGGCTCGCTGCTCGAGCAGCGCGGCGCACGCCGGCGCGTCGAGCGGCTGCCCGGCCGCCCCCACCAGGTCGACCGAGCCCCTGAGGGTGCCGCGGTCGATCACGATTTCGATCACGTCATCGTCGCGCACCCGGCCGATCGGGCCGCCGTGCAGCGCCTCCGGGCCGATGTGCCCCACGCAGGCGCCGCTCGAGAACCCGGAAAAGCGGCCGTCGGTGAGGAGCGCGACGTGTTTCCCCCAGGGCAGATACCGCAGCGCGGTGGTGATCTGCGCGGTCTCCTGCATCCCCGTGCCCGACGGCCCCGTGCCGATCAGCACGATTACGTCACCCGGTCGGACTGGCCGCTCGGTTCCCCCCCCTTTCACGGCCCGGATCGCGTCCCGCTCGTCCACGAACACGCGCGCGGGGCCGCGGTGGCGGTACACCTGCTGGTCTCCCACCACGGATGGGTCGAGCGCCGTGGCTTTGATCACCGCCCCTTCGGGTGCCAAGTTCCCGACCGGGAACACCACGGTGCTGGTCAGGCCGGCGCGGCGCGCGGCGTCGGGGGCCATGATGACGTCGTCAGGCGAGACGGCTGCTGCCGCGCCGAGCCGCGCCCGCCCTTCCCGTCGCCG
>DATHGL010000197.1:0-2162 GCA_035317625.1 Gemmatimonadales bacterium
CACTGGCAACAACGGTCTCTTAAGGATTGTGAAAGCAGGGAAGATGCCGCCCGAGGTGATCCAGCGGTTCTTCTACAAGTGGATCCCCACCGCGTTCGATCTGTTCGGCACCGACAACTCGTCGTCGGCGCACTGGGCCTACGTGTGGGGCCTGAAAGGACGCTACGACGAGCGGGAGAATCAGACCGAACCGGACAAGGCCAAGCTCAACGAGTACAGCCGCGATCTCTACCGGCAGGAAATCACAAAACTGGTCGAGCGCCTCAACATGTTCATCCCCGAGCGCGAGCGCTGGCTGCGGATGCCCGACACGAAGTTCAACCGCAAGATCGGCGTCTACGCGCACCAGCGGTACACGGTGGACGGCCAGCCGATCGACGACGCGGCGAAGTACGCGACGTATCTGCAGACGGTGCTGCCTCAGCCCGAGCACTACCAGACGGTGCACGCGATCGAGAAGGAGCCGGGCTGGATCGAGTCGAAGAAGGCGGACAGTCTGCTCAAGTGAGCCGGGCGCTCGTCATCGCGCACCGGGGGGCCTCGGCCCGCGAGGTCGAGAACTCACTCGCCGCCTTCCGCGCCGCGGCGGCGCTGGGCGCCGACGCCGTTGAGCTGGACGTGCACGCCACGGCGGACGGCACCGTGCTGGTCCATCACGACGACACCATCGCGGGCCGCCGCATACCGGAGTTGACGGCGCCGCAGGTCGCCGAGCTGCGGCTCGCGAACGGCGAGGCGATCCCGACGCTCGCCGACGTCCTCGCCACGCTTGGGCCCACGCTGCAGGTCTTCGTGGAAGTGAAATCGCTGCCAGCCGAGTTCGATGAGGGCCTGCTCGGCGTGCTGCGCCACGGCCCGAACCCGGAGGGGTACGCTGTGCACGCCTTCGATCACCGTGTGGTGCTCCGGCTGGGACGGCTGTGGCCCACCCTGCGGCGGGGCGTCCTGAGCGCCTCGTACCCCGTCAGGCCGCTCGCGCCGCTCGCGGACGCGGGCGCAACGATCCTGTGGCAGGAGCGGACGCTGGTGGACCGGGCCTTGGTCGACGCCCTGCACCGTGCGGCGATGGAGCTGATCGTGTGGACGGTGGACGACCCGGCCGCGATGCGGCGGCTGCTCGACCTTGGCGTCGACGGGATCTGCACCAACCGACCGGAGCTCGGACGGCGGGCCGTGGACGGCGGGGTCGCATGAGCGCCGGTCGGGTGGCGGTCGTCGGTGCGGGCACGATGGGTCACGGCATCGCCTACGTCGCGGCCCTCGCGGGGTTCGAGGTCTGCCTGACCGACAGCCGGGCGGCAGCGCTCCCGCTCGCCATCGGCCGCCTGAACGATCTGCTCGCCGTCGCGGTGAAGCGCGGCAAGCTCACCGAACCCGACCGCACCGCCGCCGCCGGCCGGCTGCGCGCGGAGCCGCAGCTGGCGTCCGCCGTGAAGGACGCCGAGGTCGTCATCGAGGCGGTACGTGAACACCTGGGCGCGAAGCAGCAGCTGTTTGCGGAGGTCGAGCGGGACGCGCCGCCCGAGGCCTTATTCGCGACCAACACCTCATCGCTGTCCGTCACTGACATCGCCGCTGCCGTGCAGCAGCCCGGCCGCCTGGTGGGGGTGCATTTCTTCAACCCCGTGCACGCGATGAAGCTCGTAGAGGTGGTGACGCACCCGCGAGCCGCCGCGGCCGCGGTCGAGCGGGCGGTGGCCTTTGCGCGGGCCCTCGGCAAGGAGGCGATCGTCGTCCAGGACTCGCCCGGCTTCGCCTCGAGTCGGCTGGGTCTGGTGCTGGGCCTCGAAGCCATGCGGATGCTCGAGCAGGGGGTCGCCTCCGCGGAAGACATCGACAAGGCGATGGAGTTGGGCTACAACCACCCGATGGGCCCGCTCAAGCTCTCGGATCTCGTCGGGCTCGACGTCCGGTTGGCCATCGCGGACGCGTTGTACCAGGCGCTCGCGCAGCCTCACTTCGAGCCCCCCAAGATTCTGCGCGACAAGGTGGCGAAGGGCGAGCTCGGGAAGAAGAGCGGAAAGGGGTTCTACACCTGGAGCGCTTGAGCCGCATCACCGACGTGCACATCCACGTCCAGCCGTGGCGCGAGCTCAAGCCCGACGTGCTCGACATGATGTGGCGCGGCCAGGACGCGCATCGGGACCTCATGATCCAGGTGA
>DATHGL010000198.1:0-10571 GCA_035317625.1 Gemmatimonadales bacterium
GCCGTCGTCGCCTACGAGCACCACATCATGCTGAACGGCGGCGGCTATCCGGCGCTGCGGTTCGGCCGGGAGTGCCACCGCGCCAGCAAGCTGGTGCATGTGTGCGACGTGTACGATGCGCTCCGCACCAACCGTCCGTACCGTGAGGCGTGGTCGCAAGACAAGACGCTGGCGTACCTCGAGGAGCGGGCGGGGACGGAGTTCGATCCCGAACTGGTGCGCGCGTTCGTGCGGATGATGCGTCAGTGGGAGCCCCAGCTGGCTGTGATGACCGACGAGCGGGCCGCCGTGCCCGCGGCGGCGGGGCCCGGGACGGCAGGGGCCTGATCCGAGCCTTTCGGGGTACGTATCTTTGACCGTCCTCCTCGCCCGGTTGCTCGTGACGCTGCCGTTTCGTGGTGTGGTCGCTCTGCTGCTCGGGATCGCTCCCGGCATCGCCGCCCAAACGGCGGATCCCGCCGCGGGTCGCCGCGCCCGCCTGGAAGGGAAGTGGCAGGCAAAAACCGACGACGAGATCCGCAACATCATCGTGCGAGCCGACAGCTCCGCTCAGTTCGGCGACCAGGTGGCGCGCTGGCGCGTGGTGGGGGATAGCCTGTGGCTGACTTTGGGGGACGGCGTCTGGGAGGTCTACGGGCTCAAGCTCGAGCGCGACAAGCTCACGTTATCGGGCGGCGATCTCGAAAAGCCGGTGGCGCTGCGCCGCGTGGGGCCGGCGACCGCCCGGGCCGACTCGGTGGCGATACCGCCGCCGCCGCCCCCCACCGAGCGCGCCTGGGACTGACGCCGCTCAGGGCGCCTCGCGAATGTTCGCCACGCGCCACCCGTTCGGCGTCCGGATGAACCGGATCGCTTGGCGCAGACGGCTCTCCCGCTGGGCGCCGCCGTCCGCCGGCACGTACAGATAGAGCGTCCGCACGGTGGCGTACGCGGTGTCGGCGCGCGTGTTCAAGCGCTCGATGCCGTAGCGGGCGGTGAGTTGCTTGTATCGTTGGAAGAAAGCCTGCCACCCCGCGACATCCTGTTCCGCCATGCCCGGCATCAGCACCTGCAGATTCCCGACCCGCTCGCTCGAAACCGCGCGCTCGAGGTCCTGGAGCAGCACGCCGATCGCCGCGCGCGTGTCGGGTGGTTGGGGAGACGGCGGCGCCACTCCGGCCGCGACGCCGACCTGCTCGGCATCGAGCGCCGCGAGTCGGGACACGACGTAGTCCATCGCCGTATAGAGCGATTCGGCGCGTGCCAGTGAGGTGGCCGCACGCCCCGCTTCGGGGCGCGTCGCCAGCGCGTGGACCACGGGGGTGGCGCGGGCGATCGCCTGCTCGGCGTCGCGCCGCAGGCCCTCGCCTTCGTGCTGCGCCTTTTGATACTGGGGGATGGCGCTCAAGTAGCCGCTCGCGGCCCGGGCCAGATCGCCGGAGCGCAAGGCGCGCTCGGCGTTCTGGAGCACGGTTTCGGCGAGGATGAGGGATGGCACGTTGTTCTTGAGCGCCCCCGCCCGACGGGCCCGCTCACGGTTGGCGAGGGCCGAGTCGCGCTGCGCGACCAGCGCCGAATTGAGACGCGCCGGGAGCGGATAGGTGAGCAGCTGCTCCAGAGAGGCGCTGGCGAGCCCTGCGGCGAGCGATGGTGCCGCGACCGGGGAGGGCGAGCGCGAGACGTACAGCAGCACCAGCGCCGTCACCATCAAGGTCGTCAGCGCCGCGGCCCGCCACTTGAGCGGCGCGTGGGTGACCAGGCGCAGGACCGCCGACGGGAGCGGCGTCCACCGCAGGCTGAGGCGCTCCGTGGTATCGGAGGCACCCGACAGCGCGGCCCGAATGCTGAACAGCGCGGACTGCATCTGCCGTGCCGTGTCATAGCGCTCCTCCGGCACCTTGTTCATGGCTTTGGCTACCACGCGCTCCAGAGCGGCGGGGATCGACGGGGCCAGTGTGCGCAGCGGCTTCGGGTCGGTCGTCAGGACCTGGTACAGCACGCCGTGGACCGTCTCGGCTTCGAAGGGCTTGTGGTACGCGAGCAGCTCGTACAGGAGGCAACCGACCGCGAAGATGTCGGTGGCCGGCGTGATCGCGCCGTTCGTGATCTGCTCCGGCGCCATGTAAGTCGGCGTGCCGACAATCGCGCCCGAGCCGGTCACGTCGGACGACTGCAGGCGCGCGATCCCGAAGTCCATGATCTTGACCGAGCCGTCTGAGGCGATGCGGACGTTGGAGGGCTTGATGTCGCGGTGGATCACGCCGCGATCGTGCGCGTAGGACAACCCTTGCAGCACCTCGATCGCGAGGTCGAGCTTCCGCTCGAGCGCGAGCGGCTCGCTGAGGCTGATGAGCGAGGTGACGTCCCGTCCGTCGATGAGCTCCATCGCGATGAACAGCTGGCCGTCGGACTCGCCCAGATCGTAGATGGTGACGATGTTGGGATGCTGGAGTGCGCCCGCCGCCCGCGCCTCGCGCAAGAACCGGTCGCGTGTGTCGGAAGAGCGGCCGGCGCGCGACAACAGCTTGAGCGCGACGTAGCGCCGGATGACGGAGTCGTACGCCCGCCACACGGAGCCCATCGCCCCTTCGCCGATGAGCTCGTGGAGCTCGAACTTGCCGAGTCGTCGGTACTGTTCGGTTTGGGGCATGTCACACGCGTCTCGTGGAACTGCCCAATGTGCGTCCCCGGCGTCCGAGGAGCAACCGGCCGGAGCACGCAGCCTAGCGCATCGCCCAGTCGTACACGCGCTCGAGCAGGGCCCGCGTGGCGTCGTCCACCGCGACGTCGCGCCGCGGAAGCACGCGCTCGGCGATCCGCAGAAACCCCGCCTTGCTCATGCGCGCGTCACCCGTGCCTCCCCAGGCGAACGGCGGGACGTACCTGGGGGCTCGCACTCCCTCGAACACGCTCGCACCGGCGCCGATCACGGTGCCCGTCGAGAGCAGCGTGCCGATGGCCGTCTTGGCGTGGTCGCCAATCAGGCTGCCGAGAAACTGCAGCCCGGTCTCGAGCGGCATCCCCGCGACGTCGAGGCGCACCCGCCCGTACGTATTCTTCAGGTTCGATGTGATCGTGCCTGCGCCGAGGTTCGCCCAGCGGCCGATCACCGAGTGGCCCACAAAGCCGTCGTGCGCCTTGTTGGCGTACCCCAAGAACACGCAGGTCGACAGCTCGCCGCGCACGTTGACGCGCGGGCCGATCGCCGACGCGCGCACCGGACCCCCGAGCACATGCGTGTTCGCGCCGATCCACAACGGGCCTTCGAGCCGGCTGCCGGCGCGGACCTCGGCGCCGCTCTCGAGCACCACCGGACCATTCCGTACATCGAAGACGACGCCGGGTTCCACGGCGGCGTCGTGCAGGGTAATCGCCGCTGGATCTCCGAGCACCGTGCTCCCCGCCGGCAGTGGGTCGGAGTCGCCGAGCAGCGCGCGGAGGTCGTCCGACAGCAGGCGCTCGAGCGCCGGCAGCAGGTCGTACACGCCGTGCAGGACCACCCCCGGCACGTCCAGCGCCGCGGCATGCGGTCGCGGGCCGTCCCACGTGGCTCCCGGGCCGATCCCCCAGCCGACGGTGATGCCGCCGCTGGTCAGGCGGAAGGCCCCGTCCGGCAGGCCGGGCGCGAGCCCACATGGCGCGAACGTGGACGAGCCGATGATGGCGGGCCCGGCCACGGGATGCCGGCTGCTCACGGGAGGCACGCCGGCCTCGACGAACCCGGCGAGGTGGGGCAGGGCGAAGATCCCGGCGGTCTCCACGCCGATGAAGGTCTCCCAGCGCTCGCGGATCAAGTGCGCGCCGGCGCGCAGCTCGCACAGCGGGCGCGCGCCGGCGAACGGCGCCCAGGCGGGCGCGGGCTCCGGGTCGAGGAGATAGAGGGCGTGGGTCACAGCCGCTGCACGAGCTCCTTCAGATGCTCGGCGCGGCCCGTGGGCATCACGAGTGTGTGGCCGTTCGCCCGCACGACGACCATGTCTTCGAGCCCAATGACCGCGACGTGCTCGCTCTCGGACCAGATCACCGAGCGGCGCACGTCCTCGGCGACGGTCGCCTTGCCCACCACGACGTTGCCGCGTGCGTCGGGCGTGCGGATCCGCAGCAGGGCGTCCCACGAGCCGATGTCGTCCCAGTCGAACGTCCCCGCCACCACCGCCAACCGTTTGGTGCGCTCGAGCACCGCCACGTCCACTGCCACCGGCCGCACGCCCGCGAAGAAGCCGGCAATGTCGCCCGCGGCGAGCGCCGGCCAGCCGGGCTTGAGCTCGCGCGCGTAGGCGCCCGCTTCGCCCAGGAAGCGCGCGACGCCCCAGGCGAACAGCCCCGTGTTCCAGAGCGCCCCCCGGCGGCGGAGCAGCGCGGCCCGCGCCGGCGATGGCTTCTCGACGAAGCGACGCACGGTGCGCGCTCCGCCCAGTGCTTTGGCGGGAATGATGTAGCCGTAGCCCGTCTCGTTGCGTGACGGCTTCACTCCCACCGTCACGAGCACGTCGTACTCCGCCGCCACGCCCAGCGCCTGCCGCGCGGCCGCGCGAAAGGCGCGATCATCGCTGACCGCCCAGTCGGCGTGCAGCGACAGCATCTGCGCCTCGGGGTCCCGCTGCGAGATCCAGTGCGCCGCCCACGCCAGCGCCGGCGCCGTGGACGCCGCCCGCGGCTCCGCGAACACCTGCACGCGCGGGATCTGGGGCACCACGCGCGCCACCTGGTCCACGAGGAACGGCCCGGCGAGGATGAGGATGTGCTCGGGCGGGACGAGTCCGTCGAGCCGCTCCACCGCCTGCACGAGCAGCGGCCGATCCCCGGCGAGCGGCAACAGCTGCTTGGGTCGCTCGGGCGTCGATAGCGGCCAGAACCGTGTCCCCGACCCGCCCGCGAGGATCGCCGCCCAGGTGCTCATCGGGCGTCGGGCGGCAGCGCCGGGGCGTCGCCCAACAGGGCGGCGATGCGGGCGGTGAGCTTGCTCGGGCTGAAGGGCTTCGTCAACAGCCCGGCCCCCAGCTCTTCGGCTTCTCCGAGGATGCGGTCCTCGCCTTCAGCGGTCAGGACAATGACGGGAAACGCGCGCGTCGTCGCCGCGGCACGCAGCTCGCGCAGGAGATCGAGGCCGGAGCCGTCGGGCAGGTGGAGATCCAAGAGCATGGCGTCGAGTCGGACCGCACGGTCGCCCAGCGCGCCGCGCGCCTCCGCGAGCGTGCGCGCCAGACTCACCTGGTACCCGAGCCGCTCGAGATGCGGGCGGAGCAGCAGCCCGATGTGCGGCTCGTCGTCGACCACGAGGAGGTGCCGCCGGACGGGCGACAATGGCGGGCGCTCCGGGTTAGAGCAGGCCGGCGATCGCCGAGCGGTGGCGACGCAGGTCGTAGAGCAGGGCGCCCACGTTGGTGGACGGCCGGACCAGGATCACCAGCAGCGCGTCGGCGTTCAGCACGGACACCACCGCGAGCCCGGAGCCGAACTCGAGCACCCCGGTGCCGAACTCGCCGCGCCCGCCCGCCTCACCGAGCTGCCCCATCGCATTGATCACCGCGGGGAGGAGCGCGGCCACGTTCTCGCCGTCGATGCCGTTGGCGGTGCGGGAGTCGATCGGTAACCCGTCGCGCCCGACCACCAGCACGGCATCCACGCCGGTGCGGCGGCTCAGCGCCTCGACCACGTCCCGGATCGTCGCCATACGGCGGCCAAGCTAGGAACGGAAACTGGCGAAGTCAAGCAGCCACCGTGGGTTGACCCACTTGGACGCCGCGCGGTATCTTCCCGACACTGCATGCCTCCCCACCGTCTTGGCGCCGTGCTCGCTGCCGCGATTCCCGCGGTCGCCTTGCTCGCCAGCGCGTGCAGCGACACCTCGGGATTGCCGGCGGCCGGCATCGCGAATGCAGTCGACACCGTGTCGCTCTACGCGCTGCGCGGGACGGACATTGCGTTGCCGTCTGGCTACACCCTGGAGGGCGCGCAGCGCGTGCGCACCGACCTGACGACGGCGCTCGACTTCGCGTTCGACTTCGATTCGCTCGGGGAGCCCGCGCTGTTCCCGACGGAAGCGATCCATCTGGGCGCGTTGTCCGGCCTGCAACGATCCACCACGGCGTTCGACGCGATCAAGCTGGCACCGACCGGGGGCTACGTCCTCGACAAGCCCCTGGCCCTCGATTCGGGCATGGTCGTGCTCGTCCGCTCCCGGCCGACGCTGTGCGTGTTCGGCGCCACCGTCTCGCTCTACGCCAAGCTGCGCGTGCTGAGCGTGGACTCGACGGCGCGGCGGCTGGACTTCGAGATTCTCGTCAACCAGAACTGCGGCTATCGCGGGCTCGAGCCCGGCCTCCCGAAGCAGTAGCGCCGTGATCGATCTCAAGCTCCTGCGCGCCTCGCCTCAGCAGGTGCGCGCCGCGCTTGCCCGCCGTGGCGACCCGACGGTCATCCGACTGCTCGACGATCTCGAGGCACTGGACATGCGTCGCCGGACGCTCACCGGCCAGCTCGACCAGCTCAAGGCGGAGCGGAACGACGCGGCGAAACTCGATGCCCGCTTGATGAAGGAGAAGGGGACGCTTCCGCCCGAGGTGCGCGTGGCGCGTCGTGCGCTGGGCGAGCGGATCGACGGTCTCGAGGCGGAGGTCAAGAGCGTCGAGACCGAGCTCCAGCGCAAGGCGCTGTTCGTCCCGAACCTGCCCCTCCCCGAGCTCCCGGACGGCGATGCGTCGCACAACCGCGTCATCCGCCGCTGGGGCGAGCCAGCGGCGGCGGGCGGGAAGCCGCACTGGGAACTCGCGGAGTCCCTGGCGATCGTCGATTTCGCCCGTGGCGCGAAGCTCGCGGGTTCCGGGTTTCCGGTATTCGTCGGCGCAGGCGCGCATCTCGCGCGGGCGCTCGTGAACTTCATGATCGATCTGCACACACGCGAGCACGGCTACGTCGAGGTCGCGCCGCCGTTCCTCGTCCGTCGGGAGGCGATGGAGGGAACCGGACAACTGCCGAAGTTCGAGGACGACGCCTACCGCACCGAGCCGGACGACCTGTTCCTGATCCCGACGGCGGAGGTGCCAGTCACGAATCTGCTGCGCGACGAAATCGTAGAGGGCGCGACGCTGCCGCGGTGCTTCGTCGCCTACACGCCGTGCTTCCGTCGGGAGGCCGGCGCGGCGGGGAAAGATACGCGTGGCCTGTTGCGTGTGCACCAGTTCGACAAGGTCGAGCTGGTGCGCTTTTGCCGCGCGGCCGACTCGCCCACCGAGCACGAAACGATGACGGGGCATGCCGAGGAAGTGCTCCGGCGCCTCGAGTTGCCCTATCGCGTCGTGCTGCTCGCCGCGGGCGACGTGGGATTCGCCAGCGCGAAGACGTACGACCTCGAGGTGTGGGCTCCTGGCGTCGGGGCGTGGCTCGAGTGCTCGAGCGCGAGCAGCTTCACCGATTTCCAGGCCCGCCGCGCCGACATCCGGTACCGCCCGCGCCCCGGCGCCAAACCCGAGTTCGTGCACACCCTCAACGCGTCGGGTGTCGCGCTGCCGCGCACCATCGCGGCGCTGCTCGAGACGCGCCAGCAGCCGGACGGCTCCGTGACCGTCCCCCGGGCGCTCGTTCCCTACGTCGGGACGGAGCGCCTCGTGCCGCCTCCGCTCCCCGCCGGTGCCGCGTAACGCCGCGCTCCGCCGCGCGGGTCCTCCCGCGGTGGTGGGTCTGGCCCTGCTGCTCGGCGGGATCACGGTCGGCTACGCCTGGGTGGTGGCGCGCCACCTCCGGGACGACGCCCGGCAGACCAGCACCCTGCTCGGCCGGGTGTTCGCCGGACTCAACGATCCCGGGCCCGACGCCGCCACGGACGCCTTACTCGACCTCGCTCGCCAGGTGCGCTCGCTCGGCATCGCCCTCGTCGTGACGGACACCGCGGGCCACATCACGGCGCTCGACAACGCGCCTCCGACCGTGGGCGCCGACACCGCGCGGCTGCGCGCCTGGATCGCCGAGCTGGACGTTCAGAACGCCCCGCTGGTGCAGCCCGGGGTGGGGACGATCCACTACGGGGCGGGCCCCGCGGCGCGGCGGTTCGCCGGGATCGCCGCGCTCGAAGCAGCCGTGCTCCTGTGCCTGGCACTGCTCGCCGCGTGGGCCTACCGCTCCCAGGTCGCCGCGGCGCGCGACCGGTTGTGGGTGGCCATGGCCCGGGAGTCCGCCCACCAGCTCGGCACGCCGCTCATGAGCCTCACGGGATGGATTGCCTACCTGCGGGAGAATCCTGGTACCACGGGAGTCGAGCTGGTGGACCATCTTCAAGCCGATGCGGAACGCCTCGAGCGGGTGGCCAAACGGTTCGAGCGCATCGGCCGGCCGGCGCGCCGGGAACCGGTGGGGCTCGGCACCCTGGCCGAGCGGGTGGTGAGCTACTTCCGCCCCCGGCTGCCGACGCTGGCGAGCCCGGTGACCCTGGCCCTGCGCGCCACCGGCCCGGGCCCCACCGCCCTCGGCGACCCGGTGCTGCTCGAATGGGCGCTCGAGGCGGTGATCAAGAACGCGATCGACGCGCTCTCGGGCCGCGGCGGGCGAATCGACGTCACGGTCGATGCGGCGGCTCGCACGGCGCGCCTGAGTGTCCGCGACGACGGGCCCGGTGTGCCGCTCGAAGTCCGGTCCCAACTGTTCGAGCCCGGAGTGACGACCAAGCCAGGGGGGTGGGGGATCGGGCTGGCGCTGGCGCGTCGCATCGTCGAGCAGCAGCATGGTGGCCGCCTGGTGTATCGGCCGGCCCTGAGCGGGACGGGGGCCGAGGGAGCCGAGTTCGTGCTGGAATTTCCACTGATGAGCGCGACATGACGACAGTGCGGCTATGCCGCTCGCTCTGAACCCCGCGCAGGAATCGGCCGTCCGCCATCCCGGCGGGCCGCTGCTGGTGCTCGCCGGCGCGGGCTCGGGGAAAACCCGCGTCCTGACCACTCGGATCGCCTATCTCATCCAGGAACGAGGCGTGGCGCCGTGGCGTATCTTCGCCGTCACGTTCACGAACAAGGCGGCTGGCGAAATGCGCGCTCGTGTGGCGGCCTTGCTGGGCGCTGATCCGCGAGGCCTGTGGATCGGCACGTTCCACGCGCTGTCGGCCCGGCTGCTGCGGCGTGAAGCGACGCTCCTGGGCTTCGGGCCGAACTTCACGATCTACGATCAAGACGATTCCGAGTCGTTGATCAGGCGGCTGCTGGAGCAGCGCGGCCTCTCCCCCAAGGCGAACTCGCCGCGCGCGATCCACGCGATGATCTCCAGCGCCAAGAACCGCATGCTCCTCCCCGAGGAGCTGGGCGCGAGCGCCGAGGGCCCGCTCGAACGTGTCGCCGCGGACATCTACGCCGCGCTCGGTCCCGCCCTCAAGCAGGCGAACGCCATGGATTTCGACGACCTGCTGCTGTTTCCGCTCACCCTGTTCGCGGAGCACGCGGAGCGCCTCGCGTACTGGCAGCGCCGCTTCGACCACGTGCTGGTGGACGAGTTCCAAGACACCAACGCCGCCCAGTATCGCCTCGTGAAGCAACTCGCCCGCGCGCATTCCAACCTCTGTGTGGTGGGGGACGACGATCAGGCGATCTACGGCTGGCGCGGGGCGGACGTGCGACACATGCTCACGTTCCAGCAGGACTTCCCCGGAACCACGCTCGTCAAGTTGGAGCAGAACTATCGCTCCACGCAGGTGATCCTCGACGCGGCCAACGGCGTCATCGCGGAGAACGCGCGCCGCCTCGGCAAGACCCTGTTCACGGCCACGCAGGGCGGCGAGCCGGTGACCCTGCTCACCGCCGCCGACGAGCGTGATGAGGCGGAGTGGCTCGTGAGCGAGCTGGTGCGGCGGTCGGGCGACGGTGACGTCCCCTACGAGGGGATGGCGATCCTGTACCGCACCAACGCGCAATCGCGCCCGCTCGAGGAGGCATTTCGCTTCCGGGGGGTCCCGTACCGCCTGGTGGGCGCGGTGAGCTTTTACGAGCGCCGTGAAGTCAAAGACGTGCTCGCCTACCTGCGACTCGTGGCCAACCCCGCGGACGACGAGGCATTCGCCCGCATCGTGAACGTTCCCCGCCGCGGGATCGGGGACGCGTCGTTCAGGCAGCTCGCGCGCGCCTCGGCCGAGTGGCGGATGCCGCTGCTCGACGCCGCTCGGGCGGCCGACCGCATCCCGGATCTGCGGCCCAACGTGCGGGCCGGATTCGCGGGGCTGGCCCGATCGATCGACGCGCTGCGAGCGCGGTACGCCCAGGCGGACCCCGCTACGGTGCTCGAGCAGGCGATCGCCGCCGTGGGCTACGCGCAGTACCTGGCGGACGAGGGGCCGGAGGGCATCGAGCGGCTCGAAAACGTCCAGGAGCTGATCGCCGGGGCGGCGGCGTGGGCGGAGACGGCGGAGGATGACGGGGATGAGGCCGGGGAAGAAGCCGGGCAAGAAGCCGGGGAAGGGGGAATGGGGAACGGAGCAACGCTGATCGAGCGCTATCTCACCCAGGCGGCGCTCGTGACGTCGGCCGACCAGGGGACCGGAGACCCGACCGGGGTCACGCTGATGACTGTGCACATGGCGAAGGGGCTCGAGTGGCCCGTGGTGACGCTCGCCGGCC
>DATHGL010000199.1:0-2087 GCA_035317625.1 Gemmatimonadales bacterium
CACCGGTGAGTCACGCACCTGGCCCAACGAGCTGAACCGCGAGGCGGTGTCGGGGATGGAGCGGAGGAGCATGCCGGCGTGGTCGCAGCACGACACGACCGTTCCGTTCACGCGGATGCTGGCCGGGCACTTGGACTTCACGCCGATGCTGTTCGGCGAGCGTCGTCGCGAGACGTCCTGGGCGCACCAAATTGCCACGGCAGCCATCTTCACGGCTCCCCTGCTCGTGTATGGCGCTCACCCGCAGGCGATCCTGGAGCATCCCGCGGCCGATCTGATCAAGAGCATTCCATCTGTGTGGGATGAGACGCGCGTGCTGTCGTTCAGTGAGATCGGCGAGGTCGCCGGGTTCGCTCGACGGCATGGCAAGCAGTGGTTCCTGGCGATCGCGAACGGTCCGACGGCCCGGTCCTTCGACGTCCCGCTCTCCTTCTTAGGGGGCGGCGCTCGCGAGGCGCTGCTCGTCGCCGATCAGATGGACCAGCCCGCGGCGGTGCGGGTCGACCACGCGACCGTGCACCGGGACGATTCGCTCACGATCGACCTCCGCGCCGGCGGAGGGTTCATCGCGCGGTTCTCGTGAACCGGGTCAAGGCTTCGACGACACGAACACCACCGTCGGATCGAGCGGATAGCGGCCGAAGTGGCGGCCGTAGATCGCGAGGCCGCCGGGGAGGGTGGAGTCGACCTCGAGCCGAATGATCAACTCGCCTCGGGCGACGGCCCGTTCGAGCGCCTCCCGGGGGACCGCCACGCGCAGCAGCGTGCCGTAGGAGCCGGCTTCACGCAGGTGCCGGTCCCGCTTCTGGAAGTGCCAGGAGAGGATGCCACGATGATCGGCTGGGTCGTCCTCGAGCATCTCGCGTCCGGCGACGACGTCGTTGACCCGGACCGTCACGGCGCTCGGAAAACGGTGGGCGTCGGTCATGGGGTACGCGTTGGGGTTCAGGCTCGGGTCGTAAGTCCCGCGGCCTCGCATGAAATCACCCTCGATCCGTCCGGCGCTGTCACGATCCTTGCCGAACAGCTGCTTCGCGGAGACCTCCGCGAGGAAGACGACGTCCTCGAAATCGGCAGGGCGCAGTCCGGGGGGCCAGGGAAGCCGATACTCGAAGAATCCCGCACCCGCGCCGTTCACCTTCAACCCATCGAGCACGTTCCACTGTTTGAGCGACCAGGACGCGCCGGAGAACCTGGCAGGATCGATGCGCAGCAGACGGGCGCGACGCCCGGCGTCGAGCCGGGTCTCCTCCGGAAGATCGCCCTCGACCACGAAGCTGCAAAAGTTCCGCTGCAGCACGGTCCCCGTGGCATCTTCGAGTCGCACCGCCAGGATGACGACGGCAGGCTCGCTCGGCATGGGCACGACCAGGGGCTCGAGCGCCCCGGTCATCCACGGGTGGTACGGCACTCGGCGAGTGGTCTCGAAGTAGGTGCGCTTCTGGCCGAGGCTGTTCCAGCCATACGCTTGCACGCGCAGCGTCAGGCTGTCGCCCAGAGTCTTGCTGGAGGTCAGGAACGAAGCGTACAGCGGCACGCTCACGCGTGCGCCGGTCGGGACGCTCTGACTCAGCTCGTCGCCCACGGCGACATACAACGGCGCGTGCAGGTCCCGGAGCGACATCCCCTCGACCAACTCGCCCAGGCCGGTCTCCTTCTCGGAGCGGTCGTAGCGCCAGTAGCCGTTCCACTCGTTGATCACGTCGTGGTGCTCGGTGTACAGCCAGCCGCAGATTTTGGGGTGACGGCGGAAGGCGTCGACGGCGCGGTGGTAGTCCCAGCTCCAGTCCACGTCACCGGTGCTGCCCTCGTAGCCCCAGACGTTGCCGAACTCACTGTTGATGTTCGGCTGGGGGGGGCTCGCTTGCCGGTACCCCGCCTCGAAGTTCCACGCGGAGCCGGGACGAGTACTGTCGCTCACCATCTCGTCGTGCCGCTCCCACGCCCACCCCGGCAGGTAGGAGTGCCACGAGTTGATGTCGGTCTCGGTGTGGCCGCGGCCGCAGCAGGGGGAATTGTCTTCGACCAGCCGGGTGGGGTCGAGGGTCTTGGCCTCCCGGTAAACGGACGCCACCCAGCTTTGTGTT
>DATHGL010000200.1:0-20475 GCA_035317625.1 Gemmatimonadales bacterium
GGAAGGATGCGGCCGAAGCAGCCGCAAAGATTTCGCGCGATTTCTCCATGTTGCCCAGGGATCGGCTAGCGAGCTTGAGTATCATTGGATACTGGCCTTGGATCTCGGACTCGTGGACCAGACCGGATATGAGCAGATAACGGCCGGTGTGACCGATGTGAAAAAGATGTTGACGGGCCTGGTGCGGAAGCTCGAGCGGGCCGCCCGGGCCGCACGCTGATACCGGTCCGGAAGCTACGGACAACGGACAACGGACAACGGATGACGGACGACGGATCAATCCGCCGGAGCTGCCTCGGGCGTCGGTTGCCCGCCGGCCGCGGCCCGCCCGAGCGACGTCCGGCCCAGGCGGTGCTGCAGCCCGTCGAGGTAGGTGTAGATCACCGGCGTCACGTACAACGTGATGATCTGCGAGAACGCGAGGCCGCCCACCACCGCGATGCCGAGCGGTCGGCGGGACTCGGAGCCCACGCCGACTCCCAGGGCGATGGGGAGCGTGCCCATCAACGCCGCCATGGTGGTCATCATGATCGGCCGGAACCGGATGCTGCAGGCTTCGAGAATGGCGTCGTGCGCGGACTTGCCATGGGCGCGCTGCGCCTCGATCGCGAAATCGATCATCATGATGCCGTTCTTCTTCACGAGCCCCACCAGCATGATCACGCCCACGAAGGCATAGACGCTCAGGTCCACCCGGAACAGCAGCAGCGTCAGCAACGCGCCGAACCCGGCAAACGGCAGCGCCGAGAGGATCGTGAGCGGGTGGATGAAGCTCTCGTACAGGATGCCGAGCACCATGTAGATCACGAGCACGGCGAGGATGAGGAGCGCCAGCAGGCCCGTCTGGCTCGACTGGAAGGCCTGCGCGGTGCCGGCAAAGCTCGTGGTGATGCTGGCGGGCAGGAGCTGCCGCGCGACGCGCTGCACTTCGGCGACGGCGGTGCCGATGGCGACGCCCTCCCGCAGGTCGAACGATATCGTGACCGCCGGCAGCTGCCCCGCGTGATTCACCGTCAGCGGGCCGACGCTCGAGTTCAGCGTGGCGAGCGACGCGAGCGGCACCAGGGGGCCGTTCTGTGAGCGGATGTACAGGAGGCTCAGCGCGGACAGGTCCCGCTGGTAGTCGGGGAGCAGCTCCATCACGACCCAATACTGGTTGGTGGAGGTGTAGATCGTGGAGACCTGACGCGAGCCGTACGCGTTGTACAACGCTTCCTCGATCTGTTGGGCGGTGACGCCGAGCGCCGCGGCCCGGTCCCGGTTGATGGTCACGGTGGCCTGCGGGTTCGAGATCTGGAGATCGCTCGTGACGTTGATCAGGTTCGGCAGCTTGCGCAGTTCCGTCAGGAGCCGAGTCGAGTAGTCGTACAACGCGGGGTCCGGGCTCTGCAGCGTGAACTGGTACAGGCTCTTGGTGCGACGGCCGCCGATCTGGATGGGCGGCGGGTTCTGGAGGAACACCTGGATGCCTGGGATGCCGGCCAGCTTGCCATTGAAGTAGCGGATCAGCTGGTCCACGCTCATGTCGCGCTGGGAGCGAGGCTTGAGCTGCATGAAGACGCGCCCCTGGTTGATCTGACCGCCGCCCAGGAAGGACATGGTCGCGTCCACGTTGGGATCCTGCTCGAGCACCGCCATGACCTGCAGCTGATGGCTGACCAGATCGTCGAACGACGTGCCCTGGATCGTCTCCGTGGTCCCGAAGATCTGTGAGTTATCTTCGCTCGGCAGGAAGCCCTTGGGCACGACGGCGAAGAGCCCGACCGTGGCCACGAGGATGAGCCCCCCGAAGACGAGGACCGCCGGCCGCCGCCCCATCACCCACGCGAGGCTGCGCTCGTACGAGCGCAGCACCCGCTGGTAGACACGCTCCGATCCTTCGTAGAACCTCCCGTGGCGTGCCTCCCGCGGCGGCTTGAGGAAACGGCTGCACAGCATCGGCGTCAGCGTCAGGGAGACGACGCCGGAGACGAGAATCGCGGCCCCGATGGTCACGGCGAACTCATGGAACAGTCGCCCGACGATCCCGCCCATGAACAGCACCGGGATGAACACCGCCGCGAGCGACAGCGTCATGGAGAGGATCGTGAACCCCACCTCGCGTGACCCGGCGAACGCGGCCTCGAGCGAGCCCGCACCTTTTTCCATGTGGCGCACGATGTTCTCGAGCATCACGATGGCGTCGTCCACCACGAACCCGACCGACAGCGTCAGCGCCATCATCGACAGGTTGTCGAGGCTGTAGTCCAGGGCGTACATCACCCCGAACGTGCCCACGAGCGAGAACGGGAGCGCCAGACTCGGGATGATCGTCGCCGAGAGGTTGCGGAGGAAGAGGAAGATGACCAGCACCACCAGCGCCAGCGTCAGGAACAGGGTGAACTTCACGTCCGCGAGCGATGCGCGAATCGACTCCGAGCGGTCGGAGCGGAGCTGGAGATCCACCGAGGCGGGGAGCAACTGCTTCAGGCTCGCCATCACCGTCCGCACGCGGCCGGCGACCTCCACCGTGTTCGCGCCGGGCTGTCGCTGGATCGCGAGCACGATGGCCCGGGTGCCGTTGAACCAGGCGGCGCTCTTGTTGTCCTGCACGTCGTCCAGCACCTGTCCCAGGTCCTGGAGGCGTACCGGTGCGCCGTTGCGATAGGCCACCACGAGGGCCCGGAACTCCGCGGCATCCTGGAGCTGGCCGTTGGCCTGCACCGTGTAGGCGCGATGCGGCCCCCACAGGATGCCGGTCGGCAGGTTGACGTTCCCGGCGGCGACGCCGTCGGCTACCTCGTCGATGCCGATGGCGCGCGTCGCCAGCGCCTTGGGGTCGAGCTGGATGCGCACCGCGTACTTGGCGGCGCCGAACACGTTGACCTGCGCCACGCCGTCGATGGTGGACAGCCGCTGCGCGATGAACGTTTCGGCGTATTCGTCGAGGGCGGGCAGCGACAGGGTCTTCGAGCTCAGCGCGTAGTAGATGATCGCCTGGTCGGCCGGGTTCACCTTTTGGTACGAGGGCGGCACGATGCCGCTGGGCAGTGAGCGCAGCGTTTTGGAGATCGCCGCCTGGACGTCCTGCGCGGCCGCGTCGATGTTGCGGTCCAGCGTGAACTGCAGCGTGATGCTGGTGGAACCGAGGTTCGACGACGACGTCATCTGGTCGATCCCGGCGATCGTCGAGAACTGCTTTTCGAGCGGCGTCGCTACCGCGGAGGCCATCGTCTCGGGGCTCGCGCCGGGGAGGCTCGCGTTCACGGTGATCGTCGGAAAGTCGACGTTCGGCAGGTTGCTCACCGCCAGCAACCGGTAGGCCATCAGGCCGAACAGCAGGATGCCCATCATGACGAGCGTCGTCATGACGGGCCGCTTGATGAACAGCGCCGAGATGTTCACTTGTCGCCGGCCATGTCGCCTGCCCCTTTCACCTCCACCAATGCGCCGGACGTGAGCCGCAGCTGGCCGTCCGTGACGACCTGATCTCCCGGGCGCACGCCCTGCGACACGACTGCGTACGTCCCGGCGTTCCGCGCGATCTCGACGGCCTGCGAGCGGGCGGTCCCGTCCTGGTTGAGCACGAACACATAGGTACCCTGCTGTCCCGTCATCACCGCCTGCGCCGGCACCACCAGCGCCCGTTCATCCACGTAGAGCTGCAACCGCACGTTGAGAAACTCGCCCGGCCATAGCGCGTTGTCCCGATTCGGGAACTCCGCCTTGAGCAGCACCGTGCCGCTCGCCGTATCGACGCTGTTGTCGACGAACGTCAGCACGCCCTCGCTCGCCACCGTGTCGGTCTGAGATGGGCTCACCAGCACGGGCAGCCGGTTCTTGCGATACCGCTGAATGGCAGCGAGGTGCTGCTCCGGGACGGCGAAGCGCACCAGGATGGGGTGGATCTGGTTGATCACCACGAGTGGCTCCGGCGCGTTGGCGCGCACGAGGTTGCCCTCGCGCAACAGCAGGCGACCGGTGTGGCCCGCGATCGGCGCGCGGATGGCCGCCCATTCGAGGTTGAGCTGGGCGGCCGAGGCAGCGGCGGAGTCGGCGCGCACCGCGGCCTGCAGCGCTTCGGCGTTGGCACGCTTCGCCTCGTAGTCGGACTGCGTCACGTAGTCCTGCTTCACCAGCGCCGCGTAGCGCTCCGCATCGAGCGTGGCACTCTGCGCCTGCGCCTGGTCGCGCGCCAGCATCGCCCGTGCCTGCTCGAGCGCGGCCAGGAAGGGCCGTGGGTCGATCTGAAACAGCAGCTGACCCGACGCGACCTCGTCTCCCTCGTGGAAGGCCACCCGCGTGAGGATCCCCGTGACCTGCGCCTGAACCGACGCGGTCTGTCGCGGCTCGACACTCCCGGTCGCCTGGATCTCGTACGGCACGGCACGCTGCTCGGCGCGGGCGATGGTGACGGGCACGCGTGCCGCGCCTCCGGTCCCCTTGCGGGAGCACCCGAAGGCGAGGGTGAGCGCGCCTGCCGCGAATATGGTCGTCCGCTTCATTTATTTGTTCTCGGTTCCGGTCGTGTCCGGTTTGAGCCGCAGCGGGCTACCGCCGTCGAGCCCGAGGATGCCCACGTCGTGCGCCAGTTGGGCGAGCGCCGTGTTCCAGGAGAAGCGCGCCTGGATCGCCTGGGCCCGCGCGCTCGCGAGCGCCGCCTGCGCCGTGAGCAGGTCGAGCAGGCTCCCGGCCCCCGCCTTGTAGCGCCCCAGCGCCACCTGCTCCGATTCCGTGGCACTGGCGAGCAGGTCCCGGCTGGTGCGCACCTGCTGCGTGGTGGTGCGGAGCGCGTAGTACGCGTTGAACACCTCGTAGACCACCTGCTGCTCGAATCCCCGCGCCCGGCGCGCCGCCGCGTCGGCCGCGGCAGTTGCGGCCTTCACGTTGTAGATCTGCGACCAGCCGGAGAACAGCGGGATCGAAAACGTCAGGGTCGCGGTGTAGCTGTTGCCCGACGTGGCGCTGCCCGGCGGAGGGTTGATGAAATAGGTTTGACCGGCGTTGCCGCCGACCGCGAGCGTGGGCAGCGCCTGCGAGCGGGCCAGGCTCACCCGGGCGCGGGCCTGCTCGACCAGCTCGCGTTGGGCCGCGAGATCGGGTCGCGCGTGCACGGCCCGCGCAATCAGCGTGTCCACGCCCTCGATGATGCCGAGTGGGAGCGTGGTGTCCGGCAGCACCGCGATGTCGTAGGGGACGTTGGCCGGTAGCCCCATCGACAGCGCCAGGGCGCCGCGGGTGGTCTGGAGATGTCCCTCGGTGGACTCGAGCACGAGCTGGGCCTGCGATAGGGCGGTCTTCGCCTGCAGCACGTCGGCGATCGTGGAGAGCCCGACCTTGTGCCGCTGGCTCGCCGCCTCCAGGTTGGTCCGCGCTTCCTGGAGCGTGGTTTGCTGGGCCGTGAGCAGCGCCTTCGTGCCCAGGTACTGGAAATACGCCTGCTCCACGGCCAGCACGACGCTCTGCAGCGTTGCGTTGTGCGTCCAGTCGGCGGCGAGCAGTGCCGCGCGCGCCGCCCCGACCGAGCCTGAGCGGCCGCCAAAGTCGAACAGCAGCCACGAGAGGGTGAATGCCGGTCCGTAGAACTGCTGCTTCACCGCCTGCTGACCTGCCGCCGGCACCGTCCTGTGGATCGTGGTCGCGGTGCCGTTGACCGCGATGGTGGGATAGTATTGTCCCTTGGCGGCGCCGTAGCCGGCCGCCGCGGCCCGAGCGTCCGCCCACGCCGCGGCCGTGGCGGTATTGTTCCGTAGCGCGATGTCGATGACGTCTGCCAGATCGAGCTGGGCGATTCGCTCGGCGAGATCGGTCGGCAGCTCGGCCGGTGGCGCAGGTGGCGCGGCCGGCTGGCGTGGCGGCGTCCACAGCACGTTCGGCGCCGGCGCCGTGCCCGCGACGCCGCGCACACCGGGAGTCCCGCAGCCGAGCGGCAGCGCCACGACCCCGGCCGCGAGCGTAGCGCGCCGCAACACGCGGCGGCCGGGGCGACGACGGGGCGGGACGTCGGGCTGGTGCGTCGGCATCCGGTCGGGCATTCGGCTCGCGCGAGAGGGTGAGGGCGGGATCAGGGTTCCCGGAGTATACGCACGACCGGCCCCGGGCGTGGCGCTGCAGGAGGTGACCCGTTGGCGTCCGACACGGCTCGAGTACGGCTCGACCGCTGGCTTTGGGCCGCGCGCTTCTTCAAGACGCGCACGCTCGCCGCAGCGGCGATCGGCGGCGGCAAGGTGGAGGTGAACAGCGAGCGCGCCAAGCGCGCGAAACCGATCGGCGTGGGCGACCGCCTGCGGATCCGGCAGGGCCCGTTCCAGTACGTGGTCGTGGTGCGCGCCCTCGCGGAGCAGCGCGGCCCGCCCTCCGCAGCGACGACACTCTACGAGGAGGACGCCGAAGGGAAGCGCCAGCGGGAACGACTCGCCGAACAGCTCCGCGTGGCCCCGTCGCTCGGGTACGAGGGGAAAGGGCGGCCGACCAAAAAGGAGCGCCGGGAGATCGAGAAGCTCAGAGGCGCGTGAGCACCTTGAGCAGCTGAATCTGCCCCGCGTGATACAAGTCGTGCGACGCGATGCCGTACACGTTTTGCGCGTTGGTCCACCTGGAGCGCCAGGCCTTCGCGTCGAGCCGCGCCGCTGGGAAGCGGGCGATCGCCGCGCGCAGCAGGCGATGCTGCTCCTTGAGCAGCGCCACGTCGCGCCGCCACGCCGCCGCGTCGGGCTGCGCCGGGAGCGCCGGCCAGTTGCTGCCGGCGCGGGGGAAGGCGAGCGCCGTATCGCGCGTCAGCCGGCGGCGCACGATGTACTTCCAGTAGGCCGTGTGCAGCACGATTTCCCAGATGTTGTGACGCTTGCGGCTCGGGCGCCGCAACGCCTCGCGCGGCGAGAGGCCGCGGACGGCGCCCAGGAGCGGCGTTCCATGCCAGGCCTTACGATCGAAGGCCTGGTCGTAGACGGCGAGCAGCAGGGCGAGGCGGCGATCTCGAGGCATGCCGATGCGCTTACTGGAGCCCGATCGCCACGCCCAGCCCGATGGCGCCGGCGCCCAACGCCAGCAGCGCGAGGAGCAGGGGCACCGCGAACCGGAGCCAGTCCTCGTAGCGTACCTGGGCCGCGGCGAGGATCGCCATGAGCGCCCCGTTGGTGGGTGTGAACAGCTCGCACAGGCCGCCCCCGTACTGATAGGCGAGCACCGTGACCTGGCGCGACAAGCCGAGCAGGTCCGCGAGGGGCACGAGGATCGGCAGCGTGAGGACGGCATGCCCGCTCGGACTGGGCACGGGCACGTGCACCAGCGCGTGGACCACCATCATGCCGAGCGCGGCGAGGGCGAGCGGCAGCTGGGCGACCGGCGCGAACAACCCGTGCACGATCGTGTCCACGATCCGCCCCTGCTCGAGCGTGACGAAGATCGCCCGCGCGAAGCCGATGAGCAGGGCCGCGTAGGCCATCGACCGGAAGCCTGCGACGAACGCCTCCGCCGTGCCGCCGACGCCCAACCCTCCCGCGAGCCCCGCGATCACTCCCATGGCGAAGAACAGCGCCGCCATCTCGTCGAAGCCCCAGCCGAGACGGAGTACGCCGGCGACGAGCGCGGCGAACGCGACGACGACGAGCCCGAGGACAGCCCAGCGGCGGACATCGAGCCCCCCGGCGGCGACGACGGGCTCACTGGAGGGCGCGGTGCGGGTGCGGACGGCGTACCGCACCGTCCCCCAGATCCAGACTGCCAGCGCGGCGCCGAGGAATGCGATCCGGAACAGCGACCCCGACAAGAGCGGCAGCTGGGCGAGCTGCTGCGCGATGCCGACTTGGAACGGGTTGATGGGACTGAACGCGGCGCCCACCGCCGCGGCGCCCAGGCTCATCGCCACCGCCACGGCCGGTCGGTAGCCCAGCCGCCGAGCGAGCAGCAGCGTCACGGGCACGAGCGCGATGATCTCTTCCTTCATGTTGTCGAGCACCCCGCCCAGCGCAAACGCGAGCGACGCTGCGGGGATCACGAGCGTTTCCGAGTGCCCGAACCGCTGCACCAGCCAGTCTACGCCCTGCCGCAGCGCTCCCGTCTGGTCCACTACCGTAAAGGCCCCGCCGATCAGGAACACGAAGAAGATCACGCCGCCCGCTGCGGCCATGCCCCGAGGAATGGCGACCAGCGCCTGGAACGCGCCCACGGGGTGCGGCGCGACCGCGTGATAGGTGCCCGCGACCACGACCCGGCGATTGGTGGCAGGGTCGTCCCGGCGGTCGTACTCGCCGGACGCCAGCACGTGACTGGCCGCGGCCGCGAGCAGGATACAGCCGCACATGAGCGTCAGAGGGTGGGGGAACCTCACGGCCGGACGCCGAGCCGCCGGATCTCGCCCGACTCGTACACGCGCACGCCGCGCGGGGCGTCGCGGGCGACGCGCACCATGGCACGGGCCACGGTTTCCGCCTTGATCGGCCGGTACCTGGCGAGCGGACCCACGAACGCCCAGCCGACGAGCCCGCCTAGCAGCATGGCTGCCCGTTCCGCGGGCCGGCTCTGCCCCCGCGCGCCCAGCAGCAGCGACGGGCGGAAGATGTGGATGCCGTCGAATTGCAGGCGCCGGACGGCCGCTTCCACCTCGCCCTTCACCCGGCTGTAAAACACGCGCGAGCGGGCGTCGGCGCCGACGGCCGTCACGACCAGGAACTGCGATGCGCGGTGGCGCAGCGCGACCCGGGCGAGCTCGACCACGTAGGTGTAATCGACCTTCCGGAAGGCGTCTTGCGATCCCGCCTGCTTGATGGTCGTGCCGAGACAGCAGAACACGTCGTGCACGCGGGGGAAATCGCCGACCTCGGCCAGACGGTCGAAGTCGAGGACGCGGTGCACGAGCTTCTTGTGAGCGAGTGGCAGCGTGCGGCGGGCGACGACGGTGACGCGCTCGTACTCGGAGTCTTCGAGCAGCTGCCGCAGCAGGTGGCCGCCGACGAGCCCCGAGGCGCCGGCGACGAGAGCGGAGCGGCTGGCGGTTGGCATCACGACTCCTGTGTCGCGGAAACATAGGTCCAGCCCATGAGGCAGGACCAGGCATACACCAGTATGCCCACCAGGTGGACGCCGTCGCCGATCAAGCGGTCCTGCTGCAAGAGCCCGAGGGTCCCGAGGAGGTAGTTCCAGTCGTGCTCGCCGCCGCCCACGAGTGGCAGCTCTTCGGCGCGGGCGTCTTGGACGTAGACGGAGATGTTCCAGAGGTTCTGGGCGATCCACCAGAGCGCGACCATCGCCGCGTGCCGGTCGCCGCGCCGCCAGAAGTATGCGACGAACGCAGCGGGCATGAGGAGCTGCATGAGCGTCCCGCCGAGGGAGCCGATGAACTCGCCGAACAGGCCGAACAGGGGATGCCCGAATTCGTGGATTGCGAGGTCGAGGCTGTCGAGCCAGCCGTAGTGGCCCGGGTTCAGCACCAGGAACCCGCCGTACACCGCGATCACCGCCGTGAGGGCGCGGCGGGCGCGCCGCTCGGCGGCGCTCACGGTCTAGCGCGCGACCCGCTGCGAGCGGAAGGTGCCGGTCATGATCGCGGTGCCGCCGCCCGCCGGCCGCATCTCGAAGGTCCCGTTCAGGGAGTCGCCCCGGAGCTTGCCCGTGGTGGTCGTCACCACGTCCTGGTTCGCGGTCGGGCTGTGGTACGGTCCGATCTCGTCCACGGCGGAGGTATCGGTGACCTGGCGCCCCCGGATCGGGATGGGAGGCCCGTCGACGGTGGTGAACGTGAGCGTCCCGCGCAGCGTCCCATCCGGCGCCACACTCGTCACGATGCGGAACGGCGTGCCCGTGTCGGACGCGCTCCGGAAGGACCGGCCTTCCCAGGTCCCGGCGTACTTCTGGGCCGGTCCCCGGGCAGTCGCCCCGCGTGACGTGTCGCCCGGCGCGCAGGCGGCCACCAGCGCCGCGCAAAGCAATGTGCGCATCGCGTGTCTCCGTAAGCGTGATCCGAGAACCCACAGCTCGTCAAGCCCGTCTCCGCTCACCCGAACACCTCCAGCGCCACGTCCACTTTCCCGAACGGGGCGCTCACCTGCACGCCCTGCACCGTGCCTTTCACCTGCTGGAACATCTCGCGCGCGATCTTCACGCCCTCGGCGAGGGCCGCCTCCTTACCCTCGTCCTGGGCTTTCCGCATCCGTTCGAGCACCTCGGGCGGCACGACGACGCCAGGCACCTCGTTCGCGAGGAACTCCGCGTTCCGGAGCGACATGAGCGGCCAGATCCCGGCCACGATGGGGATGCGGTACGCCTCCACGCGCTTGAGAAAGCTTTCGAGCTGCCGCACGTCGAACACCGGCTGCGTGACGGCGAACTCGGCGCCCGCGTCCACCTTCCAGTGGAAGCGTGACAGCTCGCGATCCACGTCGACGGCGCCGGGGTTCACCCCGACGCCGATCGCCCACTGCGTCGGCGCGCCGATCGGGTTGTTCCCCGGGTCGAGCCCGTGATTCAGGCGATACACCAGGTTGGTGAGCCCGATCGAGTCGATGTCGAACACCGCCGTGGCCTCCGGGTACGGCCCCATCTTCGGCGGGTCCCCGGTGATGATGAGGATGTTGCGCAGCCCGGCGGCGTGGGCGCCGAGAATGTCGGAGAGCATCCCGAGCAGGTTGCGGTCCCGGCAGCAGTAGTGGATCACCGTCTCGATCCCCACCTCGCGCTCGATCAAGATGGCGGAAGGGAGGACGCCCATGCGGCTCTGCGCCCGCGGGCCGTCCGGCACGTTCACGGCGTCCACCCCGGCCGTCTTGAGCGCCCGGCACTGCTCGAGCATCGGGGTCGGATCCACACCCTTGGGCGGGACGATCTCGACGCTCGTCACGAGCTCGCCCCTGGCCAGCTTCGCGCCCCAGCGCGAGCGCGCGGATAGCGGCACCTCCGTGACCCCGGCGGGCGCCGCGATCGTCTCACGCGAGACCACCACCGGCTGGTGACGCGGCACGACGCTCGCCACGTAGTCGCGGATCTTCTTGATGTGCTCGGGGGTGGTGCCGCAGCAGCCGCCCACCAGGCGCGCGCCCGCCTCGATCATACGACGCGCGTAGCTGGCCATGTATTCCGGCGATGCGAGGTAGATCTTGCGATCGCCCACATCCTTGGGCAGGCCCGCGTTCGGCACCGCGGAGATCGGCAGATCCGTTGCCTTGACCAGCTTCTCGACGGCTTCCAGCACGCCGGCCGGACCCACGGAGCAGTTTACGCCCATAGCGTCCGCCCCCCAAGCGGTGAGCTGCTTCGCGAACGTTTCGGGGGCGGTGCCGTAGTGCGTGAGCCCGTCGTCTCCAACGGTCATCTGCGCGATCACGGGGAGGTCGGACAGGCTCCGCACCGCGCGCAGCGCCTCGTGGATCTCGTCCACGTCCGAAAACGTCTCGAGGATGAACCCGTCGACCCCGCCGGCGAGCAGGCCGGTGGCCTGGCGTTGGAAGTGTGCGAACGCCTCCTCGCGTGAGGTGGGTCCGAACGGCTCGATGCGGACGCCCAGCGGCCCGATCGCGCCGACCACGCTCGCCCGTCCCGCCGCGGCGCGGCGCGCCAGCTCGGCCGCGGCCTGGTTGATGTGCTCTGTGTCGTCCGCCAGCCCGTAGCTCCCCAGCTTCGCGGGGTTGGCGCCGAAGGTGTTCGTCTCGATGATCTCCGCGCCGGCGCGCACGTAGGCCTCGTGCACCTCCTGGACGAGCTTGGGGTGTTTCAGACTCAATTCGTCGTAGCAAACGTTCAGGAAAAAGCCCTTCGCGTACAGCATGGTGCCCATCGCCCCGTCGAGGACGTGGACCTTCCCGTCGTCCAGGAGCTTGCGCAGCGTCACGTCGCTCACCCGTCCCTCGTCCCCCTTCCCCCAAAAAGCGAGACCCGCTTGGCCGAGCAGTCGCCAAACGGGCTGGCGTTTTAGCGACTTGTTTAACGTGGCTGCAATAGGCCGTAAATCGCCACGGAAGCAGTTGTCGATCGGAATCTAGATCAACGACGCTCGGCCGCAAGCCGTATCTTTTCGTGGTCCACTCTCTCCTCGGGAGCCGCCACCGTGTCGCTCGCCCCGCTGCACCCGCAATTCGTGCACTTTGTGATCGCCTTGCTGTTTGCGGGCGTCCTGTTCCGCTGCATTGCTGTGACGGGCCGGGCGGCGTTCACCAGGCCCGCGGCGGCGGTGTTGCTCCTCGTCGGGACGCTCGGCGCGGTGCTGGCGGTGAAATCGGGGACTGATGCCCACGGGCCGGTGGAGCGCGTGCCGGGAGCCCGTGCCGCCGTCGTGGAGCACGAGGAGTGGGGCGAGCGCACCCGCAACATCTTTCTCGTCGTCGCGGCGCTCGAGATCGCGGCGCTCATTCCGGCCGCGAAACCGTGGCGCAAGCGTGTGCACCTCGCCTCGGCGTTGGTCGGACTCGCGGGCGCGTTTGCGCTGTACGAAGCGGGCGAACATGGCGGCGAGCTGGTGTACGCCTACGCTGGGGGCGTCGGAATCCGCAGTGGCAATCCCGACGACGTGGGCCGGCTGCTCGTGGCGGGGCTCTATCACCAGGCCATGCTCGACCGCAAAGCGGGAAGGACGGCTGAGGCTGCCCACCTGATCGGCCAGCTGGCGCAGCGCCTTCCGGATGACACCAGCGCGCGACTGCTCGCCATCGAATCGCTCGTCGTGGACAAACAGGACGGACGAGCGGCCCTGGCGGCACTGGCGTCCTTCCCGGCCGTGATCGACAGTCGCTTCCTCCGGTTCCGGGTCGGGATTCTCCGCGCCGACGCGTTCGTCGCCGCCGGCATGCCGGACTCCGCGAAAGCGACCCTCGAGGCAATGTCCCGAGAGTTCGTGAACAATCGAGTGGTCGAGGAGCGGCAGGCGAAGCTCAAGTAGCTATTTTCACAGCCATGCCCGACCTCCTGGCCGCCCGCTCGCAGATGGGCGTGTCGCTGGCCTTCCACATCGTCTTCGCCGTCATCGGGATTGCCATGCCCCTGATGATGGTCGTGGCGGAGCGACGCTGGCAGGTGACGGGGCACGCCATCTATCTCGATCTCGCGAAGCGCTGGGCCAAGGGGACCGCGATCCTGTTCGCGGTCGGCGCCGTTTCGGGAACGGTGCTGTCGTTCGAGCTCGGCCTCCTGTGGCCCGGGTTCATGCAGTTCGCCGGCGCGATCATCGGGATGCCATTCTCGCTCGAGGGGTTCGCCTTCTTCACCGAGGCCATCTTCCTCGGCATCTACCTGTACGGTTGGGACCGCATCTCGCGGCGGGCGCATCTTTGGGCCGGCGTGGCGGTGGCTGTGAGCGGCGCCGCCTCGGGCGTCTTCGTGGTGATCGCGAACGCGTGGATGAACGCGCCGACGGGGTTCGACCTCGTGACCGGTCAGGCGGTGAACGTGGATCCGATCGCGGCGATGGGGAACGCGGCCGCCCTGTCGCAGACGCTGCACATGACGCTCGCGGCGTACGCGGCCACGGGGTTCGCGGTCGCCGGGATCCATGCGTCCCTCCTGCTCAAGGATCCCGCGAACGCGTTTCATCGCCGGGCGCTCGGCATCGCGCTGCTCGTGGGCGGGCCGGCCGCCGTGCTCCAGCCGATCTCGGGCGACCTGTCGGCGCGCCACCTTGCGGTGCATCAGCCGGTGAAGCTCGCCGCGGCGGAGGCCCTGTTCCGCACGCGGGCGGGCGCGCCGCTTTCACTCGGCGGCTGGCCCGACATGGCGGCGCGCCAGACGCGGTTCGCGGTCGAGATCCCGTACGGGCTGTCACTGCTGGCATTCCACGACCCCCGGGCCGAAGTACTAGGGCTCGACGCGGTGTCGCCTGACGAATGGCCGAACGTGCCGGCGGTGCATCTCTCGTTCCAAGTCATGGTTGCCCTCGGCACATACCTGGCGGTGGTCGCCCTGTGGGCGGGTTGTCTCGCCTGGCGCCGGGCGGATCTCGCGCACCAGCGCTGGCTCATGCGGGCGATTGCGCTCGCGACTCCGCTGGGGTTCCTGGCGGTGGAGGCGGGGTGGATGGTGACCGAGCTGGGCCGGCAGCCGTGGGTGATCTACGGCGTCCTGAAGACCCGCGACGCCGTCACGCCGATGCCGGGGCTGGTCGTGCCGTTTCTCACGTTCACGCTGCTGTATTGCTTCCTGGGCGTGATCGTCGTGTGGCTGCTCTACCGGCAAATCATCCGGAGCCCCGCGGTGCCGGAGTGGCGTGGGTTCTATATGCCGGGCGGCGGGAAACGGGATGCGGGAGGTCAGGCGTGAGCCTGCCTGACGTGCTGGCGGGGATCATCTTCCTCGCGCTCAACGCGTATGCGTTGCTCGGGGGCGCGGATTTTGGGGGTGGCGTGTGGGATCTGATGGCCCGCGGCCCCCGCAAGGAGCGTCAGCGCGAGCTCATCGCCGATGCGATCGGCCCGGTGTGGGAGGCGAACCATGTGTGGCTGATCCTCGCGGTCGTGCTGCTCTTCACCGCCTTCCCGCCGGCGTTCGCGCGGCTCGGCACGCTGCTGCACATCCCCCTGTCGCTCGTGCTGATCGGGATCGTGTTGCGCGGCTCGGCGTTCACCTTCTGGCGCTACGGAAGCCACGGAGACGAGGAGCAGCGCCATTGGGGCGTGACCTTCGCCGTCGCGAGTCTCATTACGCCGCTCCTGCTCGGGACGACGGCCGGCGCGATCGCTGCCGGAGCGGTCGGGGATGGAGGAGCGACGCGAGAGGGGTTCTATGGGACGTATGTGGCGCCGTGGCTCACTCCTTTCACCTTGTCCGTGGGACTGTTCGCGCTCATCGCGTTTGCGTTCCTCGCGGCGGTGTATCTGACGTTCGAGGCGAGCGAGCGGGAGCTGCGGGAGGATTTCCGGCGGCGCGCGCTGGGGGCCGGGGTGGCGCTGTTCGTCGCGGCCGCCCTGGCATTGTTCCTGTCCCGCGCCCACGCGCCGCTGGTGCGCGACGCGCTCATCTTCGCCGCCTGGGCGGTGCCGCTGCATCTCCTCACCGGCGCGGCGGCGCTCGCGGCGCTCGCCGCCCTCTGGTTCCGCCGCTGGCGCCTCGCCCGCGTGGCCGCCGCGGCGCAGGTCTCCCTCATCCTGTGGGGCTGGGCGTTGAGCCAGCACCCCTATATCCTGCCGCCCGATCTGACGATCGCCGCGGCGGCCGCGCCGGCGGTGACGCTGCGCCTCGCGCTGGGCGCGCTCGCGCTCGGCGCGGTGGTGCTGCTGCCGTCACTGTACTATTTGTTTCGGGTGTTCAAGGGAAGTCGTCGACCGGTCGTGCCGCACGACGCATGACGGACGACGGACGATGGCGTCAATCGAAGACCCGGCGCGCCACCCACCAGGCGGCGAGGCCGCCCGCGATGAAGCCCAACATCATCCCCCACGCGCCGAACAGCTTGTCGCCGAGCGCTCCAACGAGGGTCGCCACAATGAGGTTGACGAGTGTCTTGAGCAACTTCACGTCGCGTATCGCTCCGCGCCGAGGAAGCGCAGCGACAGCCCGACGTGCACCACGAGGGTGGCCATCAGAAGCCGACCACCATGAGGAGCACCTGCTTCAGCACCACAAGGGCGAGCCAGGCGGCGAGCGGGCTCCAGTCGAGCCCACCCATGGGCGGGAGCACTCGGCGGATCGGCTCGACCAGCCAGTCGGTGAGCACGTAGGCGGGGCGCAGCCACCGCGTGTATCGGAAGAAGCCCAGCCAGCTCGCGACCACGCGGACCACGAGCGCGACGATGAGGATCTGGTAGGCCGTCACGATCAGGAGCGCGATGGCACCGCGCGGTCCCTGGGTAAAGGCGGCGCTCACGCCGTACGCCGTTCGTACCACCCAATTCCAGAGCGTCAACACCAGGACCCCGCCGGCCGCCACGCCCACGACCAGCCACCATCCCGCGTGGACCGGGTTGCCGCCGGCCCGCACGAGGCGCGTCTCGACGGGGCGGATCAGCGGATCGCTCGCCGCGCGGAGCGCCCGGCCGGGCGCGCCGAACGGCGAGATGCGCCGGGTGCGGACCAGCCACCCGGCGAGCGCCACGAGTAAACTGACGGCGAAGGCGCCGAGCACCACGTAGCGGGCGACAATGTAGGCTCCGAGCATGCCTTAAGTGTAGCGCCATGCGGCGAAGGCGCCCTCTCAGGGCGCGAATACGTCGACGGCATCCGTCTGCGCGAATCCCGCCCGCGGGCCTCCGCCGATCGCATACAGCTTCCCGCCGACGGCCGCAACCGCGAGGCCGTGGCGCGCCACCGGCAATGCGGGGGCCGTGGTCCAGCGATCGGTCGCGGGGTCGTACACCTCGTGGTTCGGGAATACGGACTCCCGCGTCTCTCCACCGATCACGTGAATCGCGCCGTCGAGCGCCGCCGCGGCCAGGCCGCCCCGCCGGCTCGGCATCGCCGACCGCCTGGTCCAACGGTCGGTCGCGGGGTCGTAGGCCTCAACCACGTCGTAGTTTCGGCCAGGATCGAGCGGCCGTCCGCCGATCGCATACACGATCCCTTGCACTCCCGCGGCCGTGAGGTGGTCGCGCCGAGTGGGGATAGGCGCGGCCTGCCTCCAGCGATTGCTCGCGGGATCGTAGATCGCGGTCGAGTCGACGAGCTTGCGGCCGAGGCCCCATCCGCCCACCACGACGAGCGTGCCATTGACCACTGCCACGCCGGAGGCTCCGCGGGGCGCGGGAAGCGGCGCTCGCGGCTCCCACCGGTTTCGATCCGCGCGATACAGCCACAGGTTGCTCTCGGGCACGAATGTCTGCTCGGCGAGGCCGCCCACGGCGTAGAGCGTATCTCCCACGACGGCGAGCGGCATGTGGTGGCGTGAGGCTGGGAGATCGGCGATGCGTTCCCAGCGGTTCGTGGCCGGCTCGTAGCGGAACGCGTGCGCGGTGGGCCTGCCGGTCCGGTCGATCCCTCCGGCGACGTAGATCTCGCCCTGCAACACGGCGGCGCTGAGCTCCTGGATCGGCTCGGGGAGCGGGGCGGCGGAGGACCAGCCCTCGTTGACCGGGCGGTGACCCGGTTTGAGGAAGGTCGAGGGTATTACCACGGCTACCAGGCTGAGCCAGCGATGCATTCGTTTCATCCGAGAACTGTACCAGTGCCGTTGGACGCCTAACGGGTCTTAGGCGGCGAGCGCCGCGCGGCTTACTCGACGGTCCACGTCCCGTCGCGGGCGAACAGCGTGCCGAGGTCCGGGAGCTCGCGCCCCGCCACGAACCCCGCGGTCCGCGCCTGTGCGTACACGTCCGCCTCGTACGAGGTCGCGGGAGAGCAGTACAGCACGCCGAGCGCCACGGGAAACTCCGGGGGCTCGAGCCCGACCAGCAGCTGCGCCAACGCGCGGTTGGTCTCGTCGTGCACCAGGATTTGGTCCAGCGGCACGCCGCCATCACCGACCGGGACGGCCTCGAGCGCGAGTGTCCCCGGCTTCAGGCGCAAGCCTCGCTCCTTATTGGGTCCGAAGAGCAGCGGCTTGCCGTGCTCCAGGTGTAGCTGGGCCTCAGGCGCCACGTCCTTCGCCGTGAAGCTATCGAACACCCCGTCGTTGAACACGACGCAGTTCTGGAATACCTCGACGAACGACGCCCCGCGGTGCGCGTGCGCCCGCTTCAGCAGCGCCACGACGTCGGCCTGCTGCGTGTCCACCGCGCGTGCGACGAACCGCCCCCCGGCGCCCAGGGCGAACGCGCAGGGCGACACGGGGCTCTCGATCGAGCCCTGCGGCGTGGAGGGTGAACGCGTCCCGCGCCGCGAGGTGGGCGAGTACTGTCCCTTGGTGAGGCCGTAGATCTCGTTGTTGAAGAGCAGAATCTGGAGATCGACGTTGCGGCGGAGGACGTGCAGCATGTGGTTTCCGCCGATCGAAAGGCCGTCGCCGTCGCCCGTGATGACCCACACGTCGAGCTCGGGGTTGGCGAGCTTGATCCCGGTCGCGATCGTCGGCGCCCGCCCGTGGATGGTGTGGAACCCGTACGTCGACAGGTAATAGGGGAACCGGGCCGCGCAGCCGATCCCCGAAACGAAGACGGTGCGCTCGCGCCGCGCGCCAAGCTCCGCCAGGGCTTTCTGGACGGCCTTGAGGATCGCATAGTCCCCGCAGCCGGGACACCACCGGACCTCCTGGTCCGACGCGTAGTCCTTGGGAGCGAGCTCGGCGTCGGTGATCGTCGTGACCGTCATAGCGGCCTTACCCCCTGAATCGCTTGCACGATCTCCGCCACCTTGAACGGCTTTCCTTCCACTTTGTTCAGCCCCTCCGCGGGCACGAGGTACGCCGCCCGGAGGAGCTGCACCAGCTGTCCGCTGTTCATCTCCGGGACCAGCACACGATCGAAGCCCTTCAGCAGTTCCCCAAGGTTCGACGGGAACGGGTTCAGATAGCGAAGGTGGAAGTGCGAGACGTCGACGCCGTCCTCCCGCGCATCACGGACCGCTTGGTGAATCGCGCCGTACGTCGAGCCCCAGCCCACGACCGCGACCGCGCCGTGATCGTCGCCGAGCGCCGGCCGTTGCGGCGGGATGTCGTTCGCGATCCCGGCGATCTTCGCCGCGCGGGTGCGGGTCATCCGCGCGTGGTTTTCGGGGTCGTAGGAAATGTGCCCCGTGTCGTAATCCTTCTCGAGCCCGCCGATGCGGTGCTCGAGCTCGGGCGTGCCCGGCACGGCCCACGCCCGCGCCAGGGTCACCGGGTCGCGCAGGAACGGGTGGAAGCCCGCGGGGTCGGTCCGGAAGTGGACGGGGAAGCGGGGCAGCGCCGCCGCGTCGGGGAGGCGCCACGGTTCGGCGGCGTGGGCGAGGTAGGCGTCAGAGAGCAGGATCACCGGCGTCATGTACTTGGTGGCGATCCGCACCGCTTCGATGGCGACGTCGAAGCAGTCGCTCGCCGTCGCCGCGGCGATCACCGCGAGCGGCGCGTCCGCATTACGCCCGTGCACCGCCTGGAACAGATCGGACTGCTCGGCCTTCGTGGGCATCCCGGTGGAGGGACCGGCTCGCTGCGCGTCGACCACGATTATGGGAAGCTCGGTGGCGATCGCGAGGCCGAGCATCTCGGTCTTGAGCGCGATCCCGGGGCCGGAGCTCGACGTCACGCCCAGCGCTCCGGCGTAGGCGGCGCCGATCGCGGCGCCGATCGCGGCGATCTCGTCCTCCGCCTGGAACGTGATCACGCCGTGCGCTTTGAGGTTCGACAAGGTGTGGAGCAGCAGCGAGGCCGGCGTGATCGGGTAGCCCGCGAAGATCATCTTTTCGATCCCCGCCCCGCGCATGCCGGCGATCAGCCCCCACGCGATCGCCTCCGTCCCGCTCACGGCGCGGTAGCGCCCGGGCGCGACCGGTGCCTTCGCCACCGTGTAGCCCACGAGGTGCTCCGACATCTCGGCGGTCTCGCCGAAGGCGTGGCCGGCGTTCAGGGCCGCGACGTTGGCCTGCGCGAGCTCGGGACGGTCGGCGAACTTGCGGCGCAGCCAATCGGTCGTCGCCTGGCGGTCGCGGCCGTACATCCACAGCATCAGACCGAGCGCCCACATGTTGCGGCAGCGGTGCGCTTCCCGGGTCGAGAGGCCGAAGGCCTTGACGGCCTCCGCGGTGAGCCGCGTGATGTCGATGGTGAGCACCTGGTACGGTGCGAGGGAGCCATCCTCGACCGGGTTGGCCGGGAACCCTGCCTTGGCGAGGTTGCGCTCGGTGAAGGCGCCCGTGTCCACGACGATCGTTCCACCGAGCCGCAGATCTCTCACGTCCACTTTGAGCGCGGCCGGGTTCATGGCTACGAGCACGTCCACCGCGTCGCCCGGCGTCGTGACGTCCACGCCACCAAAGTGGATCTGGAATGCCGACACGCCGTACGTCGTGCCGGCGGGGGCACGGATCTCGGCGGGGAAATCGGGGAAAGTGGTGAGATCGTTCCCGGCAAGGGCGGCTTCCACCGTGAAGCGCGAGCCCGTCACCTGCATCCCGTCGCCCGAGTCTCCGGCGAAGCGGATGACGACCGACTCGCGTGCCTGCCGGGCTCGGGGAGGCGTGGCTGTAGACATCACCCGAAAACCTAGCGGGATGACGCTGAGAGGGTAGGCCGCCACTGCAGGCTCGCAGCCTGCGCCGTTCGGCGCCGCAGTGCGCGATTCGGATGCCGTAATGCCGCCCAGCGCGGCCGACCTTGGAGGGCCAGGAGCTGTCGCCGTGGTCAGCCGAGCACGCAACCGCCCGGGTCTCCGGAGGACAACGCGCATTCGGGCGCGTAACCCCGGGGCGCCGGGCGTCGTGTATCGGGAGCGCCACCCGTCGTGTAACCCCGGGGCGCCGAGTCGCGCGACTAGAGCGAGCTCTGGGTTTTTGTAACCCCGGGGCGCCGGAGCACAACGCGCATTCGGGCGCGTAACCCCGGGGCGCCGCCCCGGGGTCAACCCACCCCGAACGAAGGTGCGGATCAGGTCGGGATCCGGTCCGGGTGCCTCAGCTGCTGGCTAGCGAGGTATACCCGCGTTGCGCGTATGTGGGAGCGTGACAGCGAGCCGGCGT
>DATHGL010000201.1:0-5583 GCA_035317625.1 Gemmatimonadales bacterium
CGTGGCTTGACCCACTCCCTCGAACGTCGAACCCTCACCGTAGAGGATCGATGGAACCGAGTAGCTCTGAGTCGGCGTCCAGAAGGCTCCCAGATGCACGCGGAGGCCGACCACACGCTCGAGAGGCGTGAGACTGTACTCGGCGCGGAGCTGTCCACCGGTGAACTGGCAGTGACACGGGGTCCAGCCGAGGCCGGCGCTCAGAATCACCCGGTCCCCCGATGTCGAGGGCAGCGGTTCTTGTGCTCGGCCTACTGCGGGCAGGATCAGCGTTGAGACGAATGCAGCAGCGACGAGGGAGCGCATGAGGCACCACCGAGCGAGGGGTGAAAGGATATTGTGTGGGGCACGAATTCAGCGCCAGTGTCGCGAGGTCGCTACAATTCTTGCGTCACTTTGCTCGTACGGTTGAAAAAGCCCGGGCCGCCGAGTAGGTTGCAGCCGTGGGGAAGAGGGGGCGACAGGCTTCGACGGGTTTGGCGAGGATATCGCTGCGTGCCCAGGTTGTCAGTTACCTGGCTAAACCACTGGCACAAGTCATAACTGCCAATTCAAACCTGGCACTGGCTGCGTAAGCTTAGGCTTCACGCACCTGCGTGAGTGGCAGCCCGCCTGAGGCGGCGCTCGCGTATCGCAAAATCGGGCTGGCGTGACCCGGGGCCCGAACGGGTCGCGTAAGAGTTGCCAAGGGCTCGTCGCTGCCGTGGCCGGCGAGGTGCCGCGGTAGCGAGACTCAAAAAGCCTCGCCTACGCACGTAGTGGCGGTATCGGAGTCATTCTCGGACCGGGGTTCGATTCCCCGCGCCTCCATTCTAGGGATTCGGGATTCGGGATTCGGGGTTCGGGGCTAGGGCCAGCACTCCCTGGTCCCGAGGCCCGAATCCCGAGCCCCGAGTCCCTTCTCTGCAACACAACGACACGTGCCGCAACGAACTGGTGCCGCGTTCGGCGGCCGGGATGGAGGATTTCCCAGAACCCCATTTGGGAGTCCTCCATGCCCGAGCCCAGTGCGGCGACTGCTCCGGTTCGGAGCTACCGCGATCTCCGTGTCTGGCAACAAGCGATGGACCTGGCCGAAGCGACATATCGTGCGACCGAGCAGTTTCCCGAGCACGAGCGTTACGGCCTAGTGACCCAGCTGCGACGTGCGGCCGTCTCGGTTGCGTCGAACATCGCGGAGGGCCATGCCCGCTCCACGGGCGACTACCTCCGCCACCTTCTCATCTCGAATGGGTCGCTTACAGAAATTGAGACGCAGTTAATCCTCAGCGCCCGGCTGGCGTTTCTCCCAGCGGAGCTGGCGGACTCGCTGTTGCAGACATGCGACGAAGTCGGCCGTATGCTGGGCGGCCTGCGGAAGAGCCTCCGAGCCCGGCGCGCGCGAGGGGCTCGGGGTTAGGGGCTCGGGACTCGGGTGTGCACACCCCGAACCCCGAGCCCCGAATCCCGAGCCCCTAGACTGTCGCCCTCGTCCGATTAATCACCCCCTGCTCCTCGAGCGCTGCCTGGGCCGCCGCGAGACGGGCGATGGGCACGCGGAACGGCGAGCAGGACACGTAGTTCATCCCCACATGGTGACAGAACTTCACCGACGCGGGCTCGCCGCCGTGCTCGCCGCAGATCCCGATCTTCAGATCGTTGCGGCTGGCCCGGCCGAGCTTCACGGCGAGCTCGATAAGCTTGCCGACGCCCTCCTGGTCGAGCACCTGGAACGGGTCGTCCTTCAGGATCCCGTGCTCGATGTAGAAGGGCAGGAACCGGCCGGCGTCGTCGCGCGACAAGCCGAACGTCGTCTGCGTGAGGTCGTTCGTTCCGAAGGAGAAGAACTCCGCGTCCCGGGCGATCTCGTCGGCGGTGAGCGCCGCGCGCGGCAGCTCGATCATGGTTCCCACGAGATACGGCACGGCCCGGCCCTCGGCCTGGAACACCTCCCGTGCCACCCGACGCACGATCTCGGTCTGGCGACGCAGCTCCTCGACCAGCGCGACCAGCGGGATCATGACCTCGACAGTCACCTTTTTGCCGCGGCTCACCACGCGGCACGCCGCTTCGAAAATGGCCCGGGCCTGCATTTCGGTGATCTCGGGATACGTGATGCCGAGCCGGCAGCCGCGATGCCCGAGCATCGGGTTCGCCTCGACCAGTGAGGCCACCAGCCGCTCCAGCCGGACCACCGGCAGCTTCATGGCGCGGGCGAGCGCCCCGATCTCGTCCTTCCCGTGCGGCAGGAACTCGTGCAGGGGCGGATCGAGCAGCCGGATCGTGACCGGGTGGCCCGCCATCGCTTCGAACATCCCCTCGAAGTCCTCGCGCTGCATCGGGAGCAGCTTGGCGAGCGCGCGGCGGCGGCCCGCCTCGTCCGGCGCCACGATCATTTCGCGCATGGCCGTGATGCGATCGCCCTCGAAGAACATGTGCTCGGTGCGGCACAGCCCGATCCCCTCGGCGCCGAACTCGCGGGCGCGCTTCGCGTCGGCCGGGGTGTCGGCGTTGGCGCGCACCCCCAGCCGGCGGTGTTGGTCGGCCCACGCCATCAGCTTGGCGTAGTGGCTGCCGAGCTTGGGCTCCACCAGCTTGGCGGCGCCGAGCAGCACCCGGCCGGTGGTCCCGTCCACCGTGATGAGCTGACCCCATTTGACGACGCGGCCGTTGGCGCGCATCCGGCCCGCCGCGGGGTCCACGTCGATGTCTTTCGCTCCGACGACACAGACCTTGCCCATCCCCCGGGCCACCACGGCGGCGTGGCTCGTCATGCCGCCCCGCGCGGTGATCACCGCCTGCGCCGCCACGATCCCGTGGAAGTCCTCGGGGGAGGTCTCCGGCCGGATGAGGATGACCTTGCGGCCCTCATGGGCCAGCGCCTCCGCCTCGTCCGCGTCGAATACCGCCTCGCCCGTCGCCGCCCCGGGCGAGGCCGGGAGACCTTTCGCGACCAGGGTCACCGCTGCGCGCGGGTCGACCATCGGGTGGAACAGCTGGTCCAGGTCCTGGGGTGGGACGCGCTGCACCGCCTCGCTGGGCGTGATGAGTCCCTCCTCCACCATCTCCACGGCGCTGCGCACCGCCGCGAGCCCGGCGCGCTGAGCGCGACGCGTCTGCAGCAGGTACAGGGTGCCGTGCTCGAACGTGAACTCGATGTCCTGCACGTCCCCGAAGTGCCGCTCGAGCTTTTCGGCGATGCGCTCCAGCTCGCGGTACACTTTGGCGAGCTTACCGCGCTTGAGCTTGGCGAGTGACTCGGGGGTGCGCGCGCCCGAGACGACGTCCTCACCCTGCGCGTTGGTCAGCACGTCGCCATTGAGCACCGCTTCGCCCGTGCTGCAGTCGCGCGTGAAGGCGACCCCAGTCCCGGAATCGTCCCCCATGTTGCCGTACACCATCGCGACCACGTTCACCGCCGTGCCCAGATCGTCGGGGATGCCGTGCACCCGCCGGTAGTCCACGGCGCGGCGCGTGCGCCAGCTCTTGAAGACCGCTGCGATCGCGCCCCACAGCTGCGCGGTGGGATCCTCGGGGAAGGGAAGACCGCACTTCGCCTGGATGATGGACTTGAACTCTCGCACCAGGGCCTTCAAGTCGTCGGCCGGGAGATCGATGTCCCGCTCTACCTTACGCCGGCGCTTGAACTCCTCCAGCACCTCCGCGAACGGCTCCTTGCCGAGATCGAACACCACGTCGCCGTACATCTGGACGAAGCGACGGTAGGAATCGTAGGCGAACCGAGGATTCTTCGAGCCCGCGATGAGCCCCTGGACGGTCTCGTCGGTCAGGCCCAGGTTCAAAATCGTCTCCATCATCCCCGGCATCGACACCGCAGCGCCGGAGCGCACCGACACGAGCAGTGGATTGCGGGCGTCCCCGAACCGCTTCTTGGACGCGCGCTCCAGCTGCTTCAGATGGCGATCGACTTCTTCACGCAGGTCGTCGGGGAAAGTGCCTTGCTCGAGGTAGGCGATGCACAGCTTCGCCGATATCGTGAACCCCGGCGGGACGGGCAAACCGAGGTTCGCCATTTCGGCGAGGCCGGCCCCCTTGCCACCCAGGATGTCGCGCATGGCCGCCGAGCCGTCGGCGCGGCCGTTGCCGAAAGAGTACACCCACCGCTCGAGCGCCGGCACTGCGGGTCAGCTGGGGATAGCGGCGAGGAGCGGTGCTGCGTTGCGGGCCCGCTCGAGATCTTCGGGAATGGCCGTGGGATAGTCGCCCGAGAAACACGCGTGGCAGAAGTCGCTCGGCTCGCCCCCCGCGGCGCGGAGCATCCCGTCCAGCGAGAGATACCCGAGGGTGTCCACGCCCAGGTGCTCACGGATCTGCTCGACGCTGCTGCTCGACGCAATCAGTTCGTGCCTGCTCGGCGTGTCGATCCCGTAATAGCACGGGCCGGTGATGGGCGGGGACGCGACCCGCAGATGCACTTCGGCGGCGCCCGCCTGGCGGATCAGCTGGACCAACGCCCGGCTCGTCGTGCCGCGCACGATCGAGTCGTCCACGACCACGACCTTCTTTCCCCGGAGCACTTCCCGCACGGGATTGAACTTGATCTTGACCTTGGCCATGCGGCCGGCCTGGGCGGGATGGATGAACGTGCGGCCGACGTAATGGTTGCGGATGAGCGCGTGCTCGAGCTTGACGCCCGACTCCTCGGAGAAGCCAAGCGCCATGGCGTTGGATGAGTCCGGAACGGAAAACACGCAGTCGGTACCGGGCGCCGGGTGCTCGCGCGCCAGCTCCCGACCCAGTGCCCGGCGCACCCCATCCACCGACCGGTGGAACACCGTGCTGTCCGGCCGCGAGAAGTAGACCAGCTCGAAAACGCAGCGACGCGGGGGCCGCGCCGCAAGCCGCGGCAGCTGGTCGACGTCCTCGCCGTGGATGCGGACGAAGTCCCCGGGCTCGAGCTCGCGCACCAGGGTCGCGCCGGTGATGTCGAGCGCGCATGTTTCCGAGGCGACGACCCAGCCCCGCCCGAGACGGCCCAGGACCAGCGGTCGGAAGCCGCGCGGATCCACGATCGCATACAGCGTACGCCCGATCGTGATGAGCAGCGAGTAGGCGCCCTCGACTCGCTCCAGCGCGTCCAGCAGCTGGTCTTCCGGCTCGCGGGCCTCGGAGCGGGCGATCAGATGCACCAGCACCTCGCTGTCCGACGAGCTCTGGAACAGCGACCCCTTGGCGACGAGGTCCGACCGCAGCTGGACCGCGTTTGTGAGGTTGCCGTTGTGCGCGAGCGCCAGCGGGCCTTCGCGATAGCGAGCGAGCATCGGCTGGGCGTTGGCGAGGACGGAGGTTCCGGCGGTGGAGTAACGGGTGTGCCCGATGGCGACGTCGCCCGGCAGCTCGGCCAGCACCTTCTCGTTGAAGATGTCCGAGACGAGCCCCATCCCGCGGTGGGATCGCGCCACGCCTGCCTCGTCCACCGCGACCATCCCGCCCGACTCCTGGCCGCGGTGCTGCAGACTGTAGAGGCCGAGGTAGGCCACGCGGGCCGCGTCGGGAACGCCGGTGACGCCGATGACGCCGCACATTCGATGATCAGTCTCCCATGCGCCGGGGAATCGCTCCGAAATATACGTGCCTGAGCCG
>DATHGL010000202.1:0-11666 GCA_035317625.1 Gemmatimonadales bacterium
CTCGCGTCGCCCCGGAGCGTGTCGCCGCTCGTCCGGAGGCGGCCGTACGCGAACGTCGTGTAGCTCAGGCCGTGGCCGAACGGATAGAGGGGCGTCCCGTCGAAGAAACGGTACGTACGTCCGGCCATGCGGTAGTCCTCGAAGGGTGGCAGATCGGCCACACTCTTATAGAAGGTGATCGGCAGCCGGCCGCCGGGATCGTAGTCGCCGAACAGCACGTCGGCGATGGCGGTCCCGGCGGCCTGGCCCGGATACCACGCCTCGACGATGGCGGGGACGTGCTGCTGCGCCCAGGTCACCGCGACGGCGCTCCCGCTCATCAGCACCAGCACGGTCGGTTTGCCGAGGCCCGCGATGCGCTCCAGCAGGCGCTGCTGCGCCGCGGGGAGGTCGATCCGCGTGCGATCGCCGCCCGAGAAGCCGTCGATCTGGACCCGCATCTCCTCCCCTTCGAGACGGGCCGTGAGGCCGAGACAGAGGATCACGGCGTCGGCCTGCCGGGCGACGCTCACGGCCTCCGCCTCGAGTGCCTCGACGGGGGTGGCCCAGAGCAGCTGGAGCTGCGCCTCGCCGTACGATTCTCGTCCGTCCACCCGCAACCGGTAGCGGCGCCCCGCCTCGAGCCGGAGCGGCTCGCTCTGCGCGAAGCGCGGGTCCGGAAACTCCCCGTCATGCGTCGGATAGACCGACCGGACCAGCAGGCTGTCGTCGAGATACAGCTCGAACTTGACGGTACCAACCAGTGCGAGGCGGTACGTTCCCGTGACGGGCGGCTGGAACGTGCCGGTCCAGCGGACGCCGAAGTCGTCGCCGTTCATGCCCGGGCGCGGCGCGCCGGCTGCCCAGTTGGCGTCGAGCATGGTGTCCACCCCGCGGGAAGCCGGCTCGCCCTGCATGGTGCGGCTCGCAAAGTAGGCCACGTCGAGGCCGCGCTGTCCCTGCCCGGTGGTGAAGACGGCCGCCGGCACGCTCGCGAGCACCGGGAAGCCGTCAGCGAGATCCGAGCCGAGCGCGTACAGCACGCGCGTCCGCGGTGAGACCGCCTCACGGATCCCACGCAGCGGCGTCACCGGATCGGCCGGGATCCCGTTGTAGTTGCCGAGCAGCATGCGCCATTGATCGGCGTTCGGCCCGACGACCGCGATCGTTCCGAGGTCGCGCCGCAACGGCAACAGGTGGTCCGCGTTCTTGAGCAGGACGATCGACTGCCGCGCGACCTCGAGCGCCAGCGCCCGATGGGCCGGCTGATCGAGCACCGAGATTGGAATCTGCGCCCACGGCACCCGCTCGGGCGGGTCGAACAGCCCCAGGCGGAACCGCGCGACAAACAATCGGATCAGCGACCGATCGATTTCCTGCTCGGTGATGAGCCCCCGCCGCACCGCGTCGACGAGATTGGGATATACGCGGCCGCAATCGAGGTCGGTGCCCGTGCGCACGCCCAGCGCTGCTGCCTCGGCCGCGGTCTGCACGACACGGTGCCGCAGGTACATGTCGTCGATCGCACCGCAATCGGAGACCACGTAGCCGGGGAACCGCCACTCGCCCCGGAGAATCGTTTGGAGCAGTAGATCGTTGCCGCAGGCGGGCTTGCCGTACACGCGGTTGTACGCGCACATCAGCGAGTACGCGCCGCCTTCGCGGATGGCGACCTCGAAGTGCGGCAGGTAGCTCTCCCGCAGGTCTCGCTCGCTCACCACGGCGTCGAACTCGTGCCGGAGTGGCTCCGGGCCGCTATGGACGGCGAAATGCTTCACGGTCGCGATGGTCTTCCAGTACCGGGGATCGTCGCCCTGGAGCCCGCGGATGAATGACACCGCCAGGCGCCCCGTGAGGTAGGGGTCCTCGCCGTAGGTCTCCTGCCCGCGTCCCCACCGCGGGTCGCGGAACAGGTTGATGTTGGGCGACCAGATGGTCAGGCCCTGATACCGCTGGCGCTGTCCCTGACGGACGTACTCGTGGTGCTTGGCGCGGAACTCGTCCGAGATCACCGTCGCCATACGCAAGACGAGACTGTCGTTCCACGTAGCGGCGAAGCCGATGGCCTGCGGGAACACCGTCGCGAGCCCAGAGCGCGCGACGCCGTGGAGACCCTCGTTCCACCAGTTGTATTCGGGGATTCCCAGCCGATCGATGGCAGGCGCCCGGTCGATCATCTGCGACACTTTTTCCTCGAGCGTCATGCGGCCGATGAGGTCCGCGGCCCGCTCGTCGAACGACAGCGAAAGGTTCTGCCAGGGAGCCGTCTGAGCTCGGGACGCGCCGGCGAGCGCGCCGCACAGCAGGACCACGGCAGGTATCCGCTTCACCTCCACCTCCCGGCCCAAAAAGGGGGACTCGCTTTCCCCGGCAAGAGTGATAAGCTGACCACATGTTTCCAGGATGGCAAACGGCCAGCGGCCCGTTCGCCCTCACCGGGCGCGTCGCCGTCGTCACGGGCGGCTACGGTGTGCTCGGTGGGGCCATCGCCTCGGGCCTGGCGCACGCGGGAGCGGTCGTCGCGATCGTGGGTCGCCGGCGCGCCGCCGCCGACGACAAGGCCAAGAAGATCCGCGAGAGCGGAGGTGATGCCCTCCCCCTCGTGGCGGACGTCCTGGACGAGGCGCAGGTGCGCGCCGCCCGTGACGAGCTGCTCGCGGCGCGCGGGCGGGTGGACATCCTCGTCAACGCCGCGGGGGGCAACGTGGCGCGCGCCCGCAGCGACGATAAGCCGATCTTCGACGTGCCACTGGACGCGTTCGACGAGGTGCTCCGGCTCAACCTCCACGGGACCCTGGTCCCGTCGCTCGCGTTCGGGGAGGCTATGGGCCGCCAGGGCTCGGGCAGCATCGTGAACATCTCGTCGATGGCCGCGCGCCGTGTGTTGAGCGGCGTCCTGGGGTATTCCATCGCCAAGGCCGGAATCGACACGTTCACGCGCTGGCTGGCGGCAGAGCTGGCGCGCAAGTACGGCGACCGGCTCCGCGTGAACGCGGTCGCCCCGGGATTCTTCGTGGCGGAGCAGAACCGGAGCGTGCTGCTCGAGCCCGACGGCAGCCACACGGAGCGGGCCCGCGCCATCATCGCCCATACGCCCATGGGCCGGTTCGGCCGGCCCGACGAGATCGTCGGCGCCGTGCAATGGCTGTGCAGCGACGCGGCCTCGTTCGTGACCGGCGCTGTCGTGCCGGTGGACGGCGGCTTCGACGTGTCCAGCGGTGTCTAAGCTCGGGTACCGATGGACCGTGGTAGCGTTGCTGTTCGGCGCGACCACGGTCAACTATGTCGACCGCCAGGTCCTCGGCATCCTCGCCCCGACGCTTACGCGCGAGCTCGGGTGGAGGGAAACCGACTACGCCGCCATCGTGTCCTGGTTCAGCGTCGCCTACGGCGTCGGGCTGCTGGTCATGGGCCCCATCATGGACCGGATCGGCGTGCGCACCGGCTTGTCACTCGCCGTGCTGGTCTGGAGCCTGGCGTCCATGGGGCATGCGCTGGTGCGGACCGTCGCCGGCTTCGGCGTCGCGCGCGCCCTGCTGGGAGTCGGCGAGGCGGGCAACTTCCCGGCAGCCATCAAGACCGTGGCGGAGTGGTTCCCGAAGAAAGAACGGGCGCTCGCCACCGGCATCTTCAACGCCGGCAGCAACGTCGGTGTGGTGCTCGCGGCGCTCGCGGTTCCGTGGATCGCCCTCACGCTGGGCTGGCGCTGGGCGTTCCTCGCGACCGGCGCGCTCGACCTGATCTGGCTGGCCCTGTGGTTGGCTCTGTACCGCGACCCGAATCGCCAGCCACGGCTCTCGGGTGCCGAGCTGGCGTGGATCCGGAGCGACCCGGCCGAGCCGGCGGGCACCACGTCATGGCGCAGTCTGCTCGGTCGGCGCCAGACCTGGGCGTTCATCGTGGGAAAAGCGATGACCGACCCGGTGTGGCTCTTCTATCTGTTCTGGCTCCCCAAGTTCCTCGACGCGGGCTTCGGCGTGCGCCTCGCCGGCCTGGCGGCCCCGCTGGTGGTCATTTACGTGGCCGCCGACGTGGGCTCGATCACGGGTGGATGGATGTCGGGTGCGCTGATCAAACGCGGCTGGAGCGTGAACCTGGGCCGCAAGACCGCCCTGCTGGTCGCGGCGCTCTGCATCGTCCCGACCATGTTCGCGCCGGCAGCCGGCAACATGTGGGTCGCCGTCGGCCTCGTGAGCGTGGCGGCCGGCGCGCACCAGTGGTGGTCGGCCAACCTGTTCACCACGGTGAGCGACATGTTCCCCCAGCGCGCGGTCGGGTCCGTGGTCGGCATCGGCGGGTGCGCCGGCCTGTTCAGCGCGTTCGGGTTCCAGCGGGTTACGGGGGCAGTCTTGGAGAGGACGGGCGGCAACTATGCGCCGATCTTCGCGGGCCTGGGGCTCGCGTATGTCGGGGCTCTCGTCGTCATGCACCTCCTGGTGCCGCGCCTCGAGCCGGCGCTTGCGACGGGTCGGTGATAAGATCAGTTTATCACCCGTGAAGATCGCCGACATTCGAGCTACGCCAGTCTCCGTACCCCTCGTGGCCCCGCTGCGCCACGCCAACGGGTGTCATTGGGGGCGCTTCGTGCGGACCATCGTCGAGGTCGAGACGGACGACGGCCGCATCGGCCTCGGCGAGCTGGGAGGCGGGGGCGAGGCCGCCACGGCCGCCGTGCTCGGTTTGAAGCCCTATCTCGTGGGGCGCGACCCGGCGCGGCTCGAGGAGATGCGCTTCATCATCGCCAACCCCACCGCCTCGCTCTACAACCAGCGCACGCAGCTGCTCGCCGCCCTCGAGTTCGCGTGCCTCGACCTGCTGGGCCAGGAGTGGGGCGTGCCCGTGAGCGACATCCTGGGGGGGCGGCTGCGCGATCACGTGCCGTTCGCCTCGTACCTGTTCTTCCGCTACGCCAACGCCCGCGACGGCTCCGGCGAAGTCCGCACGGTGGACCACCTGGTCGCGGAGGCGCGCGCGCTCAAGCAGCAGTGCGGGTTCACGACGCACAAGCTCAAGGGCGGCGTGTTCCCGCCCCGCTACGAGCTCGACTGCTACCGCGCGCTGGCCGCGGCGCTCCCCGACGACAGCTTCCGCTTCGATCCCAACGGCGTCTGGTCAACGGAGGTGGCCGTCTGGTTCGGGCGACAGATCGAGAGCCTGAACAACGACTACCTGGAAGATCCGGTCTTCGGACTGCACGGCATGCGCCGCGCCCGCGAGCGGATCCGGATCCCCCTGGCCACGAACACCGTCGTCGTGGGCTTCGAGCAGCTGGCCGCCAACGTGCTGCAGACCGCCGTCGACGTCATCCTCCTCGACACGACGTTCTGGGGCGGGATCCGGTCTTGCGTCAAGGCGGCGGGGATCTGCGAAGCCTTCCAGTTCGGCGTCGCGGTGCACTCCTCGGGCGAGCTGGGCGTCCAGCTGGCTACCATGCTGCACCTGGGCGCCGTGATCCCGAACCTCACCTTCGCCGCCGACGCGCACTACCACCACCTCCTCGATGACGTGGTGGTGGGCGGGAAACTGCAGTACTGCCACGGTGCGATCACCGTGCCGACGGCCCCGGGGCTCGGCGTGAAGCTCGACCGCGAGCGCATGGCGCAGTACCACGAGTTGTTCCAGCGGCTCGGGCCCTACCCGTACGACCAGGACCCGCTGCGGCCGGGCTGGGCCCCCTTGATCCCGAATACCCGCTGGGCCGATCCGGCCGACGGGCGCGTCCCGCACGTGCCGGCCTGACGCGGTCTCCCGGCATGCGACAGTCCGTGCTGTTGCGTTCGTTGCTCCCGTGGTGCGTCCTGCTCATCGCCGCTGCGCCAGCCCCGCCTCCCGCGGAGGACGGGTACGACCTGTGGCTGCGCTACCGCCTCGTCGCGGACGCAGAGCGCTTGAGTGAGTATCGAGCGGCGCTGTCTCACCTGGTGGTCGAAGGCGACTCGCCCACCTTGCGCGCCACGCGCGACGAGCTGATGGTCGGGCTGCGCGGGTTGTTGGGGAGCGAGATCCGCCATGCGGACCGGATCCGGGAAGACGGCGCCGTCATTGCGGGCACGCCCGCCACCTCGCGGCTCGTTGCCGCGCTCCCGCTCTCGGACGAGCTGCGGCGCGCCGGCGCCGAGGGGTTCGTCCTCCGGGCGCTGCCCGTGGGCGGCAGGCGTGCGATCGTCATCGCCGCCAACCGCGAGGTCGGCGTGTTGTACGGTGCATTCGCCCTGCTCCGCCTGCTCCAGACGGATCGCTCGCTTCAGGCCCTGGCCGTCGTCAGCGCGCCGAAGATCGGGCTCCGCCTGCTCGACCACTGGGACAACCTGGACCGGTCGGTGGAGCGGGGATACGCCGGGCTCTCGCTCTGGAACTGGTCCCGCCTGCCCGACTCGCTGGACCCGCGCTACCGCGACTACGCCCGTGCCAATGCTTCAGTCGGGATCAATGGCACCGTGCTCACGAACGTCAACGCGAACGCCACAGTGCTGAGCCCCTCGTACCTCGCCAAGGTGGCCGCGCTCGCCGGCGTGTTCCGTCCGTACGGCATCCGGGTGTACCTCACGGCGCGCTTCAGCGCACCGATCGAGTTGGGCGGGCTGCCTACGGCCGACCCGCTCGACCCGACCGTCCGCGCGTGGTGGCGGCACAAGGTGGACGAGATCTACGGCCTGGTCCCCGACTTCGGCGGATTTCTCGTGAAGGCGAACTCGGAGGGACAACCGGGACCCCAGGACTACGGGCGCACCCATGCCGACGGCGCCAACATGCTCGCCGAAGCGCTGGCGCCGCACGGGGGCGTGGTGATGTGGCGGGCTTTCGTCTACCGCAACGAGGTGCCCACGGACCGCGTGCGCCAGGCGTACGACGAATTCACGCTGGAGGACGGGGCGTTCCGGGAAAACGTGCTGATCCAGGTCAAGAACGGACCGCTCGACTTCCAGCCGCGCGAGCCGTTCCACCCGCTGTTCGGCGCCATGCCCCGGACTCCGCTGATGCTCGAGCTCCAGATCACCAAGGAGTACCTGGGCCAGGACACGCACCTGGTGTTCCTGGGCCCGCTCTTCAAGGAGGTCTTGGACGCGGACACGTACGCGCGCGGCGAGGGTTCGACGGTGGGGCGGGTGGTGGACGGCTCGCTGCACGGCTACGCGCGGACCGGGATCGCCGGCGTCGCCAACATCGGGACCGACCGGAACTGGACGGGATCGCATTTCAATCAGTCGAACTGGTACGCGTTCGGGCGCCTGGCATGGGACCACACCCTGTCCGCGGGCGAAATCGCCGAGGAGTGGATCCGAATGACGTTCGTCAACGAGCCGGCGGCGGTGGCCCGGATCAGGGACATCATGCTCGAGTCGCGCGAGGCAGTCGTGCACTACATGACGCCCCTCGGGCTGACCCATATCATGGCGGCCGGGCACCACTACGGCCCCGGTCCCTGGGTCGCGCGCGGCCGCGCCGATCAGACCGCCGTGTACTACCATCGCGCCGACACGCTCGGTATCGGGTTCGACCGCACGGCCACGGGGAGCGGCGCGTTGGCGCAGTATTTCCCGCCGGTGCGGCGCCGCTGGGCCAGCCGCGACTCGGTCCCTGACTCACTGCTCCTCTGGTTCCATCGCGTGCGCTGGAGTGAGCGCCTGCGGTCGGGCCGCACGCTGTGGGAGGAGCTGGTGCACGAATACAGCGCCGGAGTGGACTCGGTGCGCTCCATGGCGCGCCAGTGGCGCGGGCTCGAGGGTACGGTCGACGAGGCGCGCTTCCGCGACGTGACGGCGTTCCTCGCGATCCAGGAGCGCGAGGCGCGGTGGTGGCGGGACGCCGCGATCGCCTACTTCCAAACGTTCTCCCACGAGCCTGTGCCGGCCGGCTACGCGTCGCCGGCGCACCCGCTCGATTACTACCTGCGGCTCGGGTGTCCCGTGGACCGACAGAAGCCCCGCTGCGACGCGATCCAACAGACGCCATGAAACGGAACGATCCGCGCGACTCGTACGCGCCGCGCCCCGAGCATCACTTCACCTTCGGGCTCTGGACCGTGGGCAACCCGGGACGCGATCCCTTCGGCGAGCCCGTGCGCGCCGTGCTCTCCCCCACCCGCATCGTGCAGCGCCTGGCGGAGCTCGGCGCCTACGGCGTCAACCTGCACGACAACGACCTGGTGCCGGCGGGCGCCTCCGCCGCCGAGCGCGACCGGATCGTGCGCGAGTTCAAGGCGGCGCTCGCGGCCAGCGACCTGCGCGTGCCGATGACGACCACGAACCTGTTCTCCGATCCGCTGTTCCGCGACGGTGCGTTCACCAGCAACGACGCCCGAGTCCGCGCCTACGCCCTGCAGAAGACGATGGCCGCGATCGACCTCGGGGTGGAGCTGGGCGCCGGGACCTACGTCTTCTGGGGCGGGCGCGAGGGCGTAGAGACCAACGCCGCCAAGGACCCGCGCACGGCGCTCGGCTGGTACCGTGAGGCGCTCAACTTCCTGTGTGAGTACGTGAGGTCGCAGAAGTACGACCTCAAGTTCGCGCTCGAGGCCAAACCGAACGAGCCGCGCGGCGACATCTTCCTCCCGACCACCGGCCACATGCTCGCGTTCATCTACACTCTCGACCACCCGGAGATGGTCGGCCTCAATCCCGAGGCTGCCCACGAGCAGATGGCGGGGCTCGACTTCTCGCACGCGGTGGCGCAGGCCCTCGACGCGGGCAAGCTGTTCCACATCGATCTCAACGGGCAGAAGGCCGGGCGCTTCGACCAGGACCTGCGCTTCGGCAGCGACGACGTCAAGTCCGCGTTCTTTCTCGTGAAGCTGCTCGAGGACGCGCGCTGGCCCGGTATGCGGCACTTCGACAGCCACGCCTACCGCACGGAAGACGAGGACGGCGTGTGGGACTTCGCCGCCGGGAGCATGCGGACCTATCTGATCCTGAAAGACAAGGCGCAGCGCTTCGACGCGGACCCGGAGATCCAGCAGCTGCTCCGAGCGCTGCGGGGGAAGGAAGGCGAATCGGGGCGCGTGCCCTTCACGCCCGAGCGCGCCCGCGCCCTGAAGGGCGAGACGTTCGATCTCGCGACGTTGCGCCAGCGAGGCTACGGCTACGAGCGCCTCGACCAACTGACGATGGAGCTGCTGCTGGGTGTGCGATGAGGGCGCCCGATGCGCTGTTCCTCGGCCTCGACATCGGGACGAGCGGCGTCAAAGCCCTGCTGGTGGATGCGGCGGGGGACGTGATCGCCTCCGCCACCACTCCCCTGTCGCTCAGCACGCCGCAGCCCGGTTGGGCGGAGCAGCACCCCGACCGGTGGTGGGAAGCGTGCCTCGCCTCCACGCGGCAGGTCCTGGACGGCAGGCCGGGAGGGCCGGGGGGGCCGCGGGGGCCGGCGCGCGTCGCGGCGGTGGGGATTTCGGGACAGATGCACTCCTCGGTGTTTCTCGACCGGGGCGGCGCGGTGGTCCGTCCAGCGCTGCTGTGGTGCGATGGACGGACCACGGCCGAATGCGCGGAGATCACGAGTCGGGCCGGAGGAGAGGCGCGACTGGGCGAGTGGGTGAGCAACCCGGCGCTCGAGGGGTTCACGCTTCCCAAGGTGCTCTGGTTGCGGAATCACGAGCCCGCGGCCTTCGCGCGTGTCGCCACCGTCCTCGTCCCCAAAGACTTCGTGCGGTTCCGCCTGACCGGCACGCTCGCCGCCGAACCGTCCGATGCCTCGGGAACGCTCATGTACGATCCCAGACGACTGCGCTGGAGTCGGGAGATCATGGACGCGGTGGGCCTGCCGCTGTCCCTGCTCCCCGACCTGGGCGACTCCGCCGAGGTGCTGGGTCGCGTAACGCCCGAGGCCGCGGCCGCCACCGGCCTGGCCGCGGGCACGCCCGTGGTGGGCGGGGGCGCCGACAATGCGTGTGGCGCCGCGGGCGTGGGCGCGGTCGCGCCCGGCGATGCCGTCACGAGCTGGGGAACCTCCGGCACCGTGCTGGCCCCGACGGCGGAGCCACGGGTGGACCCCGCCCTGCGCGCCCACACGTTCTGTCACGTAGCGCCCGGCGTGTGGTACGTGATGGGCGTGGTGCTGTCCGCGGGCGGCGCGTTCGCCTGGTATCGCGATCGGTTCGCGCGCGAGCTGGTGGAGCGGGGTGACGGCGACGAGCGCCTGACGGAGGAGGCTGCGAGTGTCCCGGCGGGCGCGGCGGGAGTGACCTTCCTGCCGTACCTCCAGGGCGAGCGCACGCCCCACCGCAATGCGGGCATCCGGGGCGCGTTCCTCGGCCTGAGCCTCGCCCACTCGCGTGCGCATCTGACCCGCGCCGTGCTCGAGGGCGTCGGCTTCGCGCTGCGCGACTCGCTGTCGATCCTGCAGGAGCTCAGCCTCGCGCCTGCGGCGATGCTCTTGACCGGCGGGGGTGCGCGCAGCCCGTTCATCCGCCACTTGCTGGCGGACATCTTCGGCCTTTCCCTGACCACGGTGAACCGCGAGGAAGGGCCCGCCTATGGGGCTGCCCTGCTTGCCGCGGTCGGGGCCGGCGCGTTTCCAGACCTGGGGGCGGCGGTCCGGTGCACCACGACGCGGGCGCCCCTGGTTTCCCCTGACCCCCGGACGCACGCCGAGTACGAGCGCCTGTATGCGCACTTCCGCGCATGCTACCCCGCGGCGCAATGAACGCCATCGTGCGCCGAGTACCGGCCTCCCACCCCATCCCCTCCATGTGCGGAACGAGACGTCCAAAGAGAGGACCTCATGAGCCGATGCCGGCGGATTACTCCGATGCTGCTGCTCGCGTGCATACTGGCTCCCGCGGGCGGCGCCCCCCAGGGGGACCCTTGGGCCGCGCCGGTGCGCGGGTCGTGGCTCCACACCGGACCCGCGGGCGCAAGCGATGTGGTGCTCTCGTCGGGCGGCAGCGGCGCCGAAATCGTGGTCGGTGCCTCCGAACCGTTGAACGTACGCCAGGCCGCGACGTTCCTGGCGGGCGACATCGGAACGATCAGCGGGTATCGGCCGCCCATCGTCGCCACGCCGACGAACGGAAAGACGAGCATTCGGCTGGTGACGGTGGGGAACGGCGCGCTCCCGGCCGCGATCGATGCGGCCACCCTGCGGGGCCAGTGGGAGTCCTACCGTATCGTCACCGCCCCGCGGGCCGTCTGGCTGGTGGGGTCGAACCCGCGGGGCACCGCGTTCGCGGCATACACGCTGTCCGAGCGCCTCGGGGTCGATCCCCTCTATCTGTGGACCGGCTACGTACCCGAGCACCACGATCCGCTGGTCCTCAAGGCCACGCGCTTCGCGCAGGGGCCGCCGACGTTCCGGTATCGCGGATTCTTCCACGACGACGAGGACATCCTGCCGCGTCCGTTCGACGCCCGCGGGTACCCGCTCCAGACGGGAGACGTCCCGCTGGCCTGGTACCAGCGCTTCTTCGAGACGGCCCTGCGGCTGCGGATGAACATGGTGGCGCCTTACGTGCGCGTGCATCGCCGCTTCGAGGTGCAACAGCTCGCCAGCGACTGGGGCCTGTATTACACGTCGCACCACTACGACATCCTTGTCTCCAACCCGTTCGGCCTCGTCACCTTCAACCTCGCCGCCGAGCGCGGCGTGCGGCCCGACTACGACTGGTTCACCAACCGGGATGGCCTGTTGACCTTCTGGCGCGGCGGCGTCGCGGAAAACCACGACCTGGACGTCATCTGGCCCGTGGGCTT
>DATHGL010000203.1:0-6183 GCA_035317625.1 Gemmatimonadales bacterium
CGCTACGCCGATCTGGCCGTGCATCCGGAAGTGCGCGAGGTGTTCCAGGTCCGGGCCCGGGCGGTGACGTATGTGCGGAAGGTCCTCGACGCCCGGGGCTACCTCGAGGTGGAGACGCCGGTGCTCCAGCCGGTGTACGGCGGGGCGTCGGCGCGACCGTTCGTGACGCACTACGAGGCGCTCGACACGAACGTCTATCTGCGTATCGCGGATGAGCTGTATCTCAAGCGCTGCATCGTGGGCGGACTCGAGAAGGTGTACGAGATCGGGCACGACTTCCGCAACGAAGGTATGGACCGGTTCCACAACCCCGAGTTCACGATGGCCGAGTGGTACGAGGCGTACGCGGACTATGAAGGAATGCTCGCGCTGACCGAGGAGCTGCTCGCCGGGATGGTGACGGAGCTGTTCGGCACGACGACGCTCGAGCGGCACGGGGCCACGCTCGATTTCAAGCGACCGTTCGCCCGCAAGGACTTCTACGTCCTGGTGCGCGAGACCGCCGGGATCGATCTCGCGCGTGCCGGCGACGCCGAGCTGCGGGCGGCGCTCAAGCGCAAGGAGGTCGCCGACGTCGACGCGTTGTCGGGCGCCAAGCTCGTGGACGAGGTCTTCAAGAGCTGTGTCGAGCCGACGCTGGTGCAGCCGACGTTCGTGCTCGATTATCCGGTGGCGCTGTCGCCGCTCGCCAAGCTCAAGCGCGGCGACCCCACTCGGGTCGAGCGGTGGGAGCTCTTCATCCAGAAGCGCGAGATCGCCAACGCCTTCAGCGAGCTGAACGATCCGGACGAGCAGCGCCGCCGCTTCGAGCAGCAGGCGCGGCTGCGCGCGGCGGGCGACGCCGAGGCGCAGCAGCTGGACGAGGACTTCCTGCGGGCGCTCGAGTACGGTATGCCCCCCACCGGCGGGGTGGGGCTCGGCCTCGACCGGCTCCTGATGATCCTGGCGGACCAATCGCACATCCGCGACGTCATTCTGTTTCCGATGCTCAGGCCCGAATGATCTCCCGACTCGAGCTGGGCATTACCCTGCGCTACCTGCGGAGCCGCCGCTCGTCACGGCTGCTCTCGCTCATCACCGTGATCGCGGTGGGCGGCGTGACCGTCGGGGTGATGGCCCTCGTGGTGGTGCTCGGCGTGATGAACGGGCTCCAGGCGGACCTGCGCGACAAGATCCTGGTGGCGAACCCCCATCTCCGCGTGCTCACCTACGGCGAGGGACTCCGGCTCGACGACTGGCACGCGGTGCTGGGCGAGGTGCGCCGCGCGCCGAGCGTCGAGGCGGCGGCGCCGTTCGTGCTCACGCAAGGCCTCATCTCCGCGGGGCACGACTACGCCGAAGGCGTCATCGTCTACGGCGTCGACCCCGACACCGGCCAGCGCGCCGTGACGAGCTTCGCGCGGCACTTCACCAAGGGTGACCTCACCTTCAAGGCGACGCATGCCGACGTGGAGGGCGGGATCGCCCTCGGCACCCGGCTCGCCGCCAAGCTCTCGGCGTTCCCGGGCGACGTGGTGACGCTGGTTGCTCCCGCCGGCGCGAGGTTCAATCCGAGCCTCGGCGCCTACGTGCCGAAGTTTCACCGCTACGAGGTCACCGGCATCTTCGACACCGGAATGTACGAGTACGACAACAGCTACGTCGCGCTGGACCGTCGCGCGGCGCAGCGCTTCGCCGGGCTCGACACCGCGGTGACCGGCATCGAGGTTCGGCTCGCCGACCCGTGGCAGGCGCGGCCGGTCGCCATCACGCTCGAGGCGCAGCTCGGGTATCCGTATCGCGCGCTCGACTGGCAGTCCCAGAACGCCTCGCTGTTTTCGGCCCTGAAGCTCGAGAAACTCGCGATGGCCTTCGTGGTGTTCCTCATCTGCGTGGTGGCCGCCTTCAACGTGGTCGGCACGCTCACCATGGTGGTGCGCGACAAGACGCGGGAGATCGGGATTCTGCTCGCCATGGGCCTGAAGCAGGCGGCCGTCCGCCGCATCTTCCTGGCGCAAGGCATCTTGATCGGGCTCACCGGCACCGGGCTCGGGGTCGTGTTGGGGCTGGTGCTCGGCGGGATGGTGAACCGCGGCCACTGGATTCCGATCGATCCCTCGATCTACTTCATCGACCACCTCCCCGTGCACACGCAGCCGGAGGATGTGCTGCTCGTGATCGCGGCGAGCCTGGTGGTCGCCACGCTCGCGCCGCTGTACCCGTCGATGCAGGCAGCGCGGCTCGACCCCGTGACGGCGATCCGCTACGAATGACGGCCCTGCTCGAGGCTCGAGGCATCCGCAAGGTGTTCGCGGGCGGCGACGGCCAGCCGCTCGAGGTGCTCCGGGCGGTGGAGCTCGAGGCGCACCGCGGCGAGTTCGTCGCCATCGTGGGCGCGTCCGGAGCCGGGAAGAGCACCCTGCTGCACCTGCTCGGCGCCCTGGATCGCCCGTCGGCCGGGGATGTGTGGCTCGACGGCTCGCGCTACGCCGACCTGGATGCCGCGTCCCTCTCCGAGCTCCGCAACCGTAAGTTGGGCTTTGTCTTTCAGTTCCATCATCTCTTGCGGGAATTCTCCGCCTTGGAGAACGTCATGATGCCCCTCCTGATCGGCGGGATGCGGCCGCGCCAAGCTCGCTCGCGTGCCGAGGAGCTCCTGTCCCTGGTGGGGCTCGCCGGACGGATGACGCACCGGCCGGCGGAGTTGTCCGGGGGGGAACAGCAGCGCTGCGCCGTGGCGCGTGCGCTGGTGCACGACCCGAGCCTGGTGCTGGCGGACGAGCCGTCTGGCAATCTGGACCATGCCAACGCGGACCGGCTGCACGAGGTGTTCTTTCGCCTGGCACGGGAGTACGAGACGGCCGTCGTGGTCGTCACTCACAACCGGCAGCTCGCGGGCCGGGCGGACCGGATCCTGATGCTCGAGGACGGTCGTCTGGCAGCGGTTGGCTCGGTGGATGCGATACCCTGATGCTGTGCGACAACTGTAAGGAGCGCGACGCGGTCATCAATCTGACGCAGGTGGAGCACGACACCAAGGTCACGCTCCATCTGTGCGAGGCGTGCGCTCAGCAGAAGGGCGTCGAAACCGGGGCGACGGTTCTGAAGTCGCCCCTGGGCGGCTTCCTCCAGGGGATGATCGGGAAGGGGAGCGGGAACGTCCTGCCCACACCCGCCGACGGCCTCCGGTGTGGGGCCTGCGGGAGCACACTCAAGGACTTCCGCGAGTCGGGCCGGTTGGGCTGCGCGCAGTGCTACGAGTCGTTCGCCCCGCACCTGCGCGACCTGCTCCGCCGGCTGCACGGCTCCAGCCAGCACGTGGGTGAGCGCTACGCCCTGCCCGGCGCGGAGGGCGCCACCGACCCGCGGCTGCGGCTGCTCGAGCTCAAAGAGCAGCTGCGGCGGGCCGTCGACAGCGAGAACTTCGAGCTGGCCGCGGAGTTGCGCGACCGCATCAGGGTGCTCGAGTGATCGACCTGTCGCTCTTGCCCGACGGTGGGATCGGCTGGCTCGATGCCTCCGGGCCGAAGGGGAGCATCGTGCTCTCGACGCGCATCCGGCTGGCCCGTAACCTCGAAGGGTACGTGTTCAGCCAGCGGGCGAAGGATGGCGATCGCACCGCGGTACTCACGCGCGTCGAGGAGGCTGGCGCGGCCAGCGACCTGCTCCGCACGGCGGCCACCCTTCGCCTGGACCAGCTGGAGCGCGTTGACCGCCAGCTGCTGCACGAGCGGCACCTCGTCTCCAAGGAGCTGGCAGGGCTGGAGCGGGAGGTGCGGCCCCGGCCAGGCGCGGCGCTGATGGTGCAGGGCACGGTGGGCGTGATGGTTAACGAAGAAGACCACTTGCGGTTACACGGGATGCGTTCGGGATTCGCCCTGGAGGAGGCCTACGCCGATTTGGAGGCGCTCGACGCCGATTTGGGGCGGCTCTTGCCCTTCGCGTTTCACCCCGAATTTGGCTATCTTACCTCGTGCCCGACCAACGCCGGGACGGGACTGCGGGCCAGTGTCCTTATCCACTTGCCAGGCCTCGTCTTGACGAAGGAAGTCGGGAAGGTGTTGCAGGGGCTCGCGCAGGTCGGACTGACGTTCCGGGGTTTGTACGGGGAGGGGAGCGAGGTCGTCGGCAATTTCTTTCAATTGTCGAACCAGACGACGTTGGGGAAGTCTGAAGACGAGCTGCTCGACCATCTGGGCAAGATCGTTCGACAGGTGATCGAGTATGAGGAGCAGGCACGGGATGTGCTGCTTCGGACGGCACCTGATGAGGTCGCCGACAAGACCTGGCGGGCCTACGGACTGCTCAAGTACGCACGCCAGTTGACGTTCGAAGAGACGATGAACTTGTTGAGCGGGGTGCGGCTGGGTGTCGGATTGAATCTGATTCCTGGCTTGAGTGTATACACACTCAACAAGTTGCTGATCTTCACCCAGCCCGCGCACCTGGCGGCGCTCGACGGACGTCAGACCGGCGATCCTGAGTTGCCCACGGTGCGCGCCACGTATGTGCGCCGTGTGCTCGAGACGGAGGCGGTGTGAGGCAGGGGGGCTAGTGTAGATGAACGGCTACAACTTTACGGATCGCGTGCGCAAAGTCCTGCAGATGGCGCGGGAGGAAGCCGCGCGGCTGCATCACGAGTACGTCGGGACCGAACACATCCTGCTGGGACTGATCCGCGAAGGTGAAGGCGTCGCGGCCGCCGTCCTCACCAACCTCAACGTCGACCTCGAGGAAATCCAGCAGAAGATCGAGGAGACAGTGAAGAAGGGCAAAGCGGCGGCGGCCGCGGGCCCCGACCTGCCGTACACGTCGCGTGCGAAAAAGGTGCTCGAGCTGGCGATGAGCGAGGCGCGCGAGTTGAACCATTCCTACGTCGGCACCGAGCACCTGCTGCTGGGCCTGCTGCGCGAGGAGAAGGGGATCGCGGCGCAGGTCCTCACCGACGCCGGCGTGAACCTCGAGCAGGCGCGGGCCGAGACGCTGCGGCTGCTCGGCAGCGAGATGCCGTCCGGGCCCGCGCCCGCGGGGAGCGGCGCCCAGCCCGCAAGCCCCAAGAGCGAGAAGAAATCGAAGACCCCCGCGCTCGATCACTTCTGCCGCGATCTCACGCAGCTCGCGGCCGAGGGTCAGCTCGATCCGACGATCGGGCGTCAGAAGGAGATCGAGCGCGTCATGGAGATCCTGTCGCGCCGCAAGAAAAATAATCCGGTGCTGATCGGCGAGCCGTGCGTGGGCAAGACGGCGATCGTCGAAGGGCTGGCGCAGCTGATCGCGAGCGGCCAGTGCCCCGACGCACTCAAGGACCACCGCGTGTTGTCGCTCGACATGGCGGCGGTGATCGCCGGCACCAAGTACCGCGGCCAGTTCGAGGAGCGGCTCAAGGCGATCATCAACGAGATCGCCCAGAACCGCAATATCATCCTGTTCATCGACGAGCTGCATACCCTCGTGGGCGCCGGCGCGGCCGAGGGGGCGGTGGACGCCTCCAACATGCTCAAGCCGGCGTTGGCGCGCGGCGAGCTGCAGTGCGTGGGCGCGTCGACGCTCAACGAGTACCGCAAGTACATCGAGAAGGACGGCGCGCTGGAGCGGCGCTTCCAGACGGTGATCGTCGATCCGCCGACCGTGGACGAGACGATCGAGATCTTGAAAGGGCTGCGGAAGCGCTACGAGGAGCACCACCGGGTGATCATCCCCGATGAGACGCTCGACGCCGCGGCGAAGCTGTCGGAGCGCTACATCACCGACCGCTTCCTGCCCGACAAAGCGATCGACGTGATCGACGAGGCCGGGGCGCGGGCGCGCCTGGCCACCCAGGTCCCACCGCCCGAGGTCTCGGCGCTCAAGGGCAAGCTCGAGCACATCAACGGCGACAAAGAGAACGCCGTCCGCGACCAGAACTTCGAGCGGGCGGCGGCGCTCCGGGACCAGGAGCGCGAGCTCCAGACGGAGATCCGGCGCAAGCAGGAGGCCTGGGAGAAGGAGCGCCAGACGCATCGGCCCACCATCACCGAAGAAGGGGTCGCCTTCATCGTGTCGCGCTGGACGGGGATTCCCGTTACCCGGCTCCAGGAAGCCGAAACCGCGCGCCTGCTGCGCATGGAAGACGAGCTGCAAGAGAGCGTCGTCGGCCAGAACGAAGCGATTCAGGTCATCTCACGGGCCATCCGGCGCAGCCGGGCGGGCCTCAAGGATCCCAAG
>DATHGL010000204.1:0-8540 GCA_035317625.1 Gemmatimonadales bacterium
CGGGAGAGGGGCCGAGCAGCGCATCGGCCAGGTCGCACCCGATCACCGCCGGCACCGGCGCGCCGAGCAGCGACGCGAAGGCGCGATTGGCGCGGCTGACCCGGCCCGCGGCGTCCACCACGGCGATGCCCTCCGACAGCGCGTCGAACGCCGTCTCCCACTGCTCCTTTGCGTGGCGCACCATCTCGAAGAAGCGGGCGTTGGCGATCACGATGGCGGCGTGGGTCGCCACGGTCGACAGGAGTCGGATGTCCTGGGGCGCGAACGCGCCATCGCGCGGGTTCGCGATCACGAGCGTTCCGACCACCACGCCGTGCGCGCGCAATGGCACCGCGGCCGCGGAGTCCACCGCCACGCCCTCCACCAGCTCCGTCGGCTCGCCGCTCGAGTTGTGTACCAGCTCGAGCCGCTCCCGGCCCGCCGATCGGGCGATCAGACCGGGATCGTCGGAGCGCACAGTCCGTCCGGCGAGCGCCGCCAACGTCCCTTCGGCCGCCATGACCTGCAGAGGACCACGCGCCGCCGCGCCTTCGCCGTCCGGCGCCAGGGCGACCAAGGCCCCTTGGGCGTCGAGGAACCGCATGGCGTAGCGCACCACCTGCTCCACGATGCGGTCGAGCTGCAGCGAGCCCGACAGCACGTAGGAGAGCTCCTGCAAGGAGAACAGCTCCGACAGGCGTCGGTTCAGCTCATCGGCGGCGCGCCGCCGGTCGCGCTCGCTGTGCTCGAGGCGCCGCTTGAGATGAATCGCCCCCCAACCCAGCCCAGCGGCGGCGAGGAGCAAGAACGCAACCAGGATCATCTGCATGGAGGGGTCCAAATTAATCTGCTTGACCGCCGGAATCCCGACTTCTAGATTCGGCTATCTCGTTGCTTGAGAACGGTTCTCAACTAGTCTTGATGGGAGTCGTGGTGCGGGCCCTCCTCGCGTGGACGCTGTGTGGTGCCCTGGTGGCAGGTCTCGCCCGGGCCGGGACTGCGCAGGAGCGCACCACGCTGGGTGGCTACGGCGAGGTGCATTACACCAATCCCACCGGGCCAGAGAGTCCGGCCGTCGTGAACCTCGCCCGCTTCGTCGTCTACCTGGCCCACAGCTTCGATGACCGGCTGGCGTTGCGCTCCGAGCTCGAGGTGGAGGACGCGAAAGTCGAGGGCGGAGCGGCGGGCGGAGAAGTGTCGCTCGAGCAGGCCTACCTCGACTACCGCCTCACCGACTGGCTCACGCTGCGCACGGGGCTCGTGCTGGCGCCGGTCGGGATCGTCAATGAGACCCACGAGCCGCCCACGTTCAACGGCGTGGACCGCCCCGGCTTCGACCACGACGTGATCCCCACGACCTGGCGAGAGATCGGCGTCGGCGCGGTGGGGACCGTTCCCGGCGGCAGCGGGCTCGCCTACCGGGTGTACGTCGTCAACGGACTCCGTGCCGCTGGCTTCTCGGGCGCCAGAGGGATCCGGGACGGGCGTCAGGAGGGGCGCCAGGCGAGCTTCGCGAACCCGTCCCTCACGGGGCGGCTCGAGTGGGCGCGCCCGGGCTGGAAGGTCGGCGGCTCGTTCTGGTACGGGGGCACGGCGGACACGAACCAGGCGGTGGGGAGCGGAGCCTTCGCCGCTCCGGTGGCACTCGTTTCGGCCGACGCGCGCTTCGAGACCGGGCCGTTCGCGCTGCGGGCCGTGGTCGCGACCCTCAGCGTCGGCGACGCCCGGGCGATCAACCTGGCGTACGGGCAGTCGGTCGGGAGTCGCATCGCCGGCGGCTACCTCGAGGGGGCCTACAACCTGCTCTCGCTGCTCGCGCCGCCGTCCTCCCACAAGCTCAACGCCTTCGTCCGCCACGAGCGCTACGATACCCAGGCGGACGTCCCGAGCGGCGTCGCGCGAGACCGGTCGCTCGCACGCCGCGTCACGACGCTGGGCATCACGTACAAGCCCACCTGGAACACCGCGTTCAAGGGGGACTACCAGCTGGTGCGCAACGCGGCCGGTGCGGGGGAGCACGACGTGCTCAGCCTCGGCGTCGGCTACCAGTTCTGACGTGCCCGTCGCGCTCGCGGTCGTCCTGTGCACGCTGCAAAGCCCGGTGGCACCACCCGCCAAGGTTGCCGCCTCGCTCGCCCGGCTGTTCGGGCCCGGCGCGCGCGTCGACACACTGGCAGTGGACACCGCCCGCGTGCTCCGCGTGTCCCGGGGGGACTCGCTGCTCGGCTTCGCGGAGGTGAGCAACGTGCTGGGGAAGGACCAGCCGATCACCTTTCTGGTGGCGATCGATCCCGCCGACCGCCTCAAGGACGTGGACATCCTCGTGTACCGCGAGCCATACGGCGGCGAGGTGGCCTATGAGCCGTGGCGGCGGCAGTTCCGGGGGCGCTCCGCGCGCGATTCGCTGCGGGTGGGGAAGGAGATCCGCAGCATCTCGGGCGCGACGATCAGCGTACACGCAGTCACGCTCGGCGTGCGGCGGCTGCTCGCAGAGCTCACCGCCTGGCATCAGAGCGGAGCGATCCGGTGACGTGGCGCGAGGTGCCCATCGCGTTGCGGTCGCTGGCGCGCTGGATCGTGATCGTCCAGCTCGTGGGCTACACCACGTCGCTCGTGTTCGTGTGGCACACGACCCGCCTCACCCCGCCGGGCATCGAGTCGCGCTATCGTGGGACGAACCCGGACGTGCCCGACGGACCGATGCGGTTCCCCAAGTCGTTCGCGGAGATGCTCACGATCACCCACACGCACCTGTTGAGCATGGCCGTGATCTTCGTGGTGACGGGGTTCGGGGTGGCGCTGTGCAGCCGGCTGTCGGAGCGCTGGAAGCGGTTTCTCGCGGTAGAGCCGTTCGTGGCGCTGCTGGTGTCGTTTTCGGCGATGTGGTTGATGCGCTACGCGGACGCGCGCTTCGCCTGGCTGCTCGAGGCCTCGAGCGCGGCGCTCGCGGTGACGTTCTACGTCCAGTCGTATCTCATCCTGCGAGAGCTGCGGGAGGCGGAGCGGAACACGTCATGAGGGTCGCCCCGAGTTGTTCCCACCCTGAAGGGTGGGCTCGGCGGATCGCGGCCCTACAGGGCAGTGCCCTTCAGGGCATCGTCGTGCCGAGCCCAGGCTTCAGCCTGGGAATTCGAGGAGCCACGTGAACCGTCGTCGGTTCGTTGCGACCATGGGAGCCGGTTTGGGGGCTGCGTTCGTCCCCCGCTTCCCGCGATCGCGCGCGGACGACGTGTTCGTCGAGCGCTGGTCGTGGGCGATGGGGCAGCCGGTGCACGTGATGGTGTTTGCGGCATCGGAGCAGGAAGGGCTGGACGGCTGTGCGGCGGCGCTCGCCGAGCTGCGGCGGGTGGAGCGCCACCTCACGCTGTTCGACGACGCGAGCGACCTGTGCGAGCTCAACCGCCGCGCCGGCAAGCAGCCGATGCGCGTGGGTGCCGACTTGGGAGCCGTGCTCGAGCTGGCGGGACGGTTCAAGCGGGACACCCGGGGCGCGTTCGATGTCGCGGTCGAGCCCCTGATGCGCGTGTGGGGCTTCCGCCGCCCGCGGGCCAACGCGCCCACGGCGTCGGAACTGGCCGAGGCGCGCGCCGCCGTGGCGGCGGCGGTGGTCGCGCTGCGCGGCGACGTGGCCCAGCTGCCGAGCGCCCACACGCAGCTCGACTTCGGCTCGATCGGCGTCGGCTACGGGATCGACCGGGCGCTCGCGGTGCTGCGTTCCCGTGGACTTCACCGAGCATTCCTCGACGTGAGTGGCGACGTCGCGGCGAGCGGTGCACCCCCGGGTGAGCCGGGCTGGCTGGTCGAGATCGCCGACCCCGACCGGCCCGGAGGCACCCGTAAGGCGACACGGCTCCGGGACGCCGCATTGGCGACCGCCGCGAACACCGAGTCGATCGTGCGCTATGGATCGCTCGTCATCGGGCACGTCATGGATCCCGCCACCGGGCGGCCGGCGCGCGCCCTCAAGCAGGCCTCGGTGGTCACGCGGTCGGCGGTGGCGGCAGACGCGCTGTCCACGGGGATGCTGGTGTCGGGGCGGGCGCCTCCGGGGGTGCTAAAAACGTTCTCCGTCCAGGATACGTGATCCCCGGGCTGGCGCCCGGGGTCAGTCAGGGTCCCGAGGCAAACTGACCCCGGGCGCGAGCCCGGGGTGGCTGGGAGGCGTACCTACCAACCCGACAATCGCCTCCCTGAGCTCCCCAATCCCTTCCTTTTCCCGCGCGCTCGTCACGATCATCTGATCGTCGTCGAGCTCCAGCGCCTCGCGCAGCTCGCGCTCCCGCCCGGGGCGCCGATCCCGGGGCACCTTGTCGCTCTTGGTGAGCGCCGCGAGCACGCGGGAGTCTCGGGCGGCGAACAGCTCGTGCATCGCGTGATCGTCGGCGGACGGCTCGCGGCGGATGTCGAGCAGCCAGAGAACGCCTGCGAGGCGGGGTCGCGCCAGCGTGTGCGTCACGAGCCCCCGGAAGCCGGCGCGCTCGGCCTTGCTCGCCCGGGAATAGCCGTAGCCGGGAAGATCCAACAGATATAGGGAGAGGGGAGAGGGGAGAGGTTCGAGACGGTGAGCATCGGGCGCGCGGTCCGCGCTGGAAAGTACCTCTCCCCTCTCCCCTCTCCCCAGGTGTAATTCGTACACGTTCAACATCCGGGTCTTCCCCGGTGTGCCGGAGGTCTTCGCGATCCGTCGGGCGGCCAGGGCATTGAGCAGACTCGATTTTCCGACGTTGGATCGACCGATCAGCGCGACTTCGGGAAGCTCTGGAGCGAGGGGGACGTCGGCCCGGGGGAACGAGCCCAGGAAGCGGGGTTCGGAGAGGGTCAGGCTTCTTTCTTTTGGCGCACGCGCTCGGTGACGAGCAGCGGAGGCCGGCCTTCGGTGACGCACTCGGCGGTGATGGCGACCTCGCGCACGTCGTCGCGGCTCGGCAAGTCGAACATGATGTCGGTCATCATCTCTTCGAGGATAGCGCGCAGGCCGCGGGCGCCGGTGGCGCGCTTGATCGCCTTCTGGGCGATGGCCGTGAGCGCGTCCTTCTCGATGGTGAGTCGGACGTCCTCGAGCTCGAACAGCTTCTGGTACTGTTTGGAGAGGGCGTTCTTGGGCTCGATCAGGATGCGGATCAGCGCCTCCTCGTCGAGCGAGTCGAGCGGTACCGCCACGGGGAGGCGGCCCACGAGCTCCGGGATCAAGCCATAGCGCAGCAGGTCGTCGGGCTCCACGTCGATGAACGGATTCTTCTTGATCTTCTCGGGCGTGCCCGTGGCGACTTCTTCCTTGGTGAACCCGATCTGCCGCCGCCCGGTGCGCGACTCGATGATCTTCTCCAGTCCGTCGAACGCCCCGCCGCAGATGAACAGGATGTCCTTCGTATTGACCTGGATGTACTCTTGCTGCGGATGCTTGCGGCCGCCCTGGGGCGGCACGCTCGCGATGGTCCCTTCGAGGATCTTCAGGAGCGCCTGCTGCACGCCTTCACCCGACACGTCGCGGGTGATGCTCGGGTTCTCGGACTTGCGCGCGATCTTGTCGATCTCGTCGATGTAGACGATGCCGCGCTCCGCCTCGGAGACGTTGAAGTCCGCGGACTGGAGCAGCCGCACCAAGATGTTCTCCACGTCCTCCCCGACGTAGCCCGCCTCGGTGAGGGTCGTCGCGTCGGCGATGGTGAAGGGGACGTCGAGGATCCGCGCCAGCGTCTGCGCCAGCAGCGTCTTCCCCACGCCGGTCGGGCCGATGAGTAGGATGTTCGATTTGTCGAGCTCGACGTCGGCCTCGCGCCCCTGGCGCGAGTTGATCCGCTTGTAATGGTTGTAGACCGCCACGGCGAGGGTCTTCTTCGCCCGCTCCTGCCCGATCACGTACTGGTCCAGCACGTCCTTGATCTCGGAGGGGATGGGGACCTGGGTGATCGCCTCGGAGACCTCCCGCTCCTCGTCCTCCGCCAGGATCTCGTTGCAGAGGGCGATGCACTCGTTACAAATGTAGACCGACGGTCCGGAAATGAACTTCCGGACCGAGTCCTTCGACTTGCCGCAGAAGGAGCAGCGGAGGTGCTTATCGTGGGACATCTGATCCTAGTATGGGAAGGTCCGGGGGCCCGCGCAAGGCGTCACTTCTTCTTCCCATCGTCGATTTGCTGGAAGTTGGCGATTACGTGGTCAACTAGCCCGTAGTCCTTGGCTTCCTCCGCGGACATGAAGCGGTCGCGGTCCATGTCCTTCTCGATCTGGTCGAGCGCCTTGCCGGTGTGCTTGGCGTACAGCTCGTTGAGCTTGCCCCGGAGGTACAGGATCTCCCGGGCCTGGATCTCGATGTCCGCCGCGGTGCCCTGCGTCCCGCCCGACGGCTGGTGCATCATGATCCGCGCGTGCGGCAGCGCCGAGCGCTTTCCCTTGCGGCCGGCGGCGAGCAGGAACGAGCCCATCGAGGCCGCCATGCCCATGCAGATCGTGTTCACCGGGGCGCGCAGGAACTGCATGGTATCGTAGATCGCCATGCCCGAGGAGACGAGGCCGCCGGGCGAGTTGATGTACAGGTAGATGTCCCGCTCCGGGTTGTCGGCGTCCAGGAACAGGAGCTGGGCGATGATGATGTTCGAGACTTCGTCGTTGATCTGGGTGCCCAGGAACACGATGCGGTCCATGAGCAGCCGGCTGAAGATGTCGTAGGTGCGCTCGCCACGGCTCGAGCGCTCGATGATGTACGGGGGATAGATCTGATTCGTCGTCACGTCTGCTCCACGGTGGATTGGGAGAGAAGGAACGCGAAGACCTTCTCTTCGGTGAGGCCACGCTCCAGATCGCGCAGCCGCTTCGCCTGCTCGAGCGAGGCGCGGAGCTCCGCGGCCGGCGAGCCTCGCCGGGCGGCCAGCTCCTCGAGCCGCAGGTCCAGCTCCGCCTCGGTGGCGCGTAGGCCGTGGCGGTCCACGACCCAGTCGAGGATCAGGTCGCGCCGCACCTGCTGTTCGGCCACGGGCTGGAACTCCCGAGCGAAGTCGGGCCAGCGGTCTTCGGGAATGCCGTACGCCTGGGCGTAGGCGTACAACGCTCGCTCGACCAGCGGCCGCGGCGCCACCACGCGGTTCGCCTGGACGATCTGATCGATCAGATCGCGGCGGACCCCGGCGTCGGCCTCGCGCACCGCTTCCTTCTCGAGGTCCTCGCGCACCGCGCGGCGCAGCGCCTCCAGCGAGTCGAAATCCCCCACCTCGCGCGCGAACGCGTCGTCGAGCTCCGCGAGCTGCTGCCGCTTCACTTCATGCAGCGTGATGCGGATGTCGCGCGGCTGCCCGCGCTTCGCCTCCTCGGCAAAGTCGCTCGGGAAGTGGACGGTCGCGTCGAGGGTCTCCCCGGGCAGCATGCCCATGATGCGCTCCTCGACCTCCGGAATCGCGCGTCCTTCGCCCAGCACCAGCTGATAGGGCTGGGGGTCTTTGGCGCCGTCGCCCTCCCGCGTGGCGATCGTCACGTGCACGAGGTCCTTGGGCTTGGGCTTCTCGCCCGCGACGGGCGTCCACGGGGCCTTCTGCTCGCGCAGCTCCGTGAGCTGGGCGAGCACGTGATCCTCGGTGACCGGCCGGACCGAGCGTTTGAGCTGAAATTGGCCGATCCGCTCGAGCGTCAGGTCGGGCCGCACCTCCACGTGAAATTCGAAGGTGACCGGTGCGCCGGCGTCCCACTTGAGGTTGTGAACGTGCGGGTCGGCGATCGGCTTCAGGGCCTCCTGCGCGAGCACCGCCTTCCAGCTTTCCCGAATCAGCTCCTCCAGGGCGTGCTTCCGGATGTCGTCGGCGAACTGCCGCCTCACCAGCGCCGCCGGCGCCTTCCCCTTGCGGAACCCGGGGAGCCTGGCGCGCCGCTGGTAGTCGGAGGTGGCGCGGTCTTCGGCCTGTTGCACCTGCTCGACCGGCACGGTGACGGCGAGCGAGGCGGCGCCGGGCTCCTCGGCGGTCTTCTTGATCTGGATGGTGGGCATCGCCATGAAATCTAATCAGGCGCGGGCACCCCGCTCAGGGGTTCCGCCGCAGGCGCTTGATACGGTGATGCGCTCTTGACCCCGGCGCGATTTCGTCCTTCCGGATCACGCTAATCGCCCCGTCGGGCTCGAGCACGGCGACCATCACGTCCTGGACGTTCGCCACGCCGTGCTCGCGCAGCGCCTGCAGCAGCTCCTCGCGCGTGACGCCGGCCCGGCGGCAATGCGCGTCGAGGATGGCGCCGTCGTGGATCAGCATGATGCCTTCGCCGCCGAGCAGCTTCGCGAAGCCCGTGAACCTGAGCCGCCACCAGTCGACCACCCGGTGCCAGCCGATCAGCACCCCGGCCGCGACCAATCCGCCCGCGAGACTCGTGTCCGGCCCCACCATCGCGTTCTGCACCGCATTCGCGATGATGAGGAGCAGCACCAGGTCGAACGTGGACAGCTGGCCGAGCTGGCGAGGGCCGGTGAGGCGCAGCCCCACGAGCAGCGCGAGGTACACGATCGACGTCCGCAGCGCGATGTCGAGCAGCACCGACCACGGAGCCGTCACGGCACGCCTGCGGACGGGGCGAGGCGGAGG
>DATHGL010000205.1:0-7483 GCA_035317625.1 Gemmatimonadales bacterium
GGCCGGTATGGCGCGCGAGCGCCGCCGCGTGGTCGACCGCCGGCGCGGCGCCGAGCGGCGCAGCACGTTGGAGCGCCGCGGTCGCCCGCCGCGCAGTCCGTCGAGCGAATCCCCCGGCGAGCACCTTCGGAACGCGCTCCAGCTGCTCGCCGAGCTACCCCACCTGGGCGAGCCGACGTTCGAGGCCGCCGTGGCGCGTTTGCGGCGGGCGCTCGAGCTGCTCGAACAGCGCCGCTAGGCTGAACCGGGGGCCGCCCGTCAGCCCGTCATGCCCCCGTGCCGAGTGTAGGACCCGTCCGACGCGAGGGTCCACGCGTCCGGGTCGGCGAGCTCGAGATCGAGGATGCGGTCGAGCCGGGCCCGGGCCGCGGCGTCGCCCACCGGCGCGATCACCTCCACCCGCCGCCGCAGATTGCGGGGCCGCCAGTCCGCCGAGCCGACGTAGTATTCCGGCGCGCCGGCGTTCGCGAAGTGATAGATCCGCCCGTGCTCGAGGAAGCGCCCCAGCACGCTCACCACGCGGATCCGCTCGGACAGGCCCCGTATGCCCGGGCGCAGCATGCAGATACCGCGCACCACCAGCGCCACGTCCACGCCGGCCTGCGACGCGCGATACAGCGCGCCGATCACCGTACAGTCCGCCAGACCGTTGAGCTTTGCCCGGATGCGCCCGCCGCGGCCGGCGCGCGCGTGCTCCGTCTCGCGCGCGATGAGGGCGAGGAACCGGTCGAGCATGTTGGTGGGGGCGACGAGGAGGCGGCGGAACGCCGCCTGGGGCGGGCGCGACGAGCCCGTCAGCTCGTTGAACAGCGCGTGCAGGTCCCCCGTGATGCCGTCGTCCGCGGTGAACAGGCCCAGATCGGTGTACAGCCGAGCGGTGTCGGGGTTGTAGTTGCCGCTCCCCACGTGGGCATAGCGTCGCGTGCGGCCGTCCGCGCGCCGGACCACCAGGGCGATCTTCGCGTGGATCTTCAGGGTCGCGAGGCCGGTGATCACGTGGATCCCGGCGGCCTCGAGGCTCTGCGCCCACCCGATATTGAGCTCCTCGTCGAACCGCGCCTTGAGCTCCACGAACACGGAGACGTCCTTGCCGCGCTCGGCGGCGCGACGCAGCGCCTCGCCGAGGCGCGAGGGCCCCCCTGGGCGGTACAGCGTGAGCTTGATGGCGGCGACGTCGGGGTCGTCCGCCGCGTCGGCGATGAGGCGCTCGAAGCTCGCGGTGAACGAGTCATGCGGGTGATGGACCAGCACGTCACCCTGGTCGATGGCCTCGAATACGGACGCCCGCTCGGCAAACGGGTCCCTCGCCGTGAACGGCGGATAGTCGAGGTTGGGGCGGTCGGCCCCGACGCCAGCCGCCAGCTCACCCAGCCCGCCGAGATCCACCGGCCCGCCGACCTCGTACACATCGGACGGGCCCAGCGCGCTGCGGAGCCCGCTCTCTTCGAAGCGTAGCTCGCGCTGCAGCAGCTCGCGCAGTGGGGGAGGCATGGTCCGCTCGACTTCGATCCGCACCACGGGCCCCCACGGTCTCCGCCGTACTTCCTCGGTGATCGCTTGCGCGAAGCTCGCTGCACCGAGCTCGTCCAGCTGGATGTCGCCGCTGCGCGTCACGCGGAAGGCGTGCGCCTCCACCACCTCGCGGCCCGGGAACAGCGCGCCGACGTGGGCGCGCACGATGGCCTCGAGCGGCACCACGCCGCCCGAGGGCACGGCCAAGAACCGGGGCAGAGACGAGGGACATTCCACGGAGGCGAAGTGCACCGGGCTCTCCGGCTGATCGCGCAGCATCACGGCCAGGCTCAGTCGCCGGTCGCCCAGGTGGGGAAACGGGTGGCCGGGGGCGCGCGTGAACGCCTTGGGCGTGAGGACGGGCGCCACGTCTTCGGCGAACCGGCGCTCGAGCGGCGCCCGCTCGGCCGGCGCGAGCTCACTCCAGTCGCGGATCCGGGTACCCTCCGCCGCCAGCGCCCGGACCACGGCCTCGAAGCAGCGGTACTGCCGCGCGACCAGTGGCCGCAGCCGGATGGCGATCGCATCGAGCTGCTCCGCCGGCGTGAGGCCGTCCGGTGAGCGCTCCGCGATTCCGGCGGCCACCTGATGCTTCAGGGCGCCGACCTCGACCATGAAAAACTGATCGAGATTGCTCGAGAAGATCGCGAGGAAGCGCAGCCGGGCGAGGAGCGGGGTGCGGGGATCTTCTGCGAGGGCGAGCACCCGGCTGTTGAACTCGAGCGACGACAGCAGGGCATTGATGAACTGATCCGCCGCGGGCCGCGCCGCATCGAGCGTCTTCGCAGGCAGCGTCGGCACGCGCAGCTCGCTCAGTGTGAGGCGGCTGCTCTCGTCGGTCGTCCCCCGGGCACCGGGGGAATCGCCGGCGAGCGGCGCGGCGGACCACTCCGGCACGAGCTCCGAGCGGGCGGCGACCGCCAGCGCCGACAGCGTCGCCGGGTCGCGCAGCACGGGAGAGCCCACGCGTGCGACGATGTCCTGAGGAGCGAACCATTGCAGCCCGCTCGGCGGCGTGGCGCTGAGATCGCGTCGCAGTCGCCGCACGAGCCACACCTCGATGGCGGGACGGCGCTCGGCCGCGGGCACCACGCCGAGGAGTCGCACCTCGCCTTCCGCGTTCCCGAACGAGCGGCGCATCGCCCGCCGGCACGCCTCCTCCCCGCTGCCCTCTTCCAGTGGCAACCGCAGCGTGGCACCGCTGCGCCACAGCGCTAGGCGCCCGTGCGCCACGGCGAGCACGGCGGCCTGGCGGGGAGCCGACGACCCGCCCTCGTCGCCCGGCGCAACGTGCAGCGCGGCGGCGCGCTGCGCCCGCTCGCGCGAGGCGCGGGCCACGCGGTACCGCTGCTCGATCGCGCGGGCCCAGCGCTCCATGGTGATCACGGCCCACGGCCGCCGCCACGCCACGAGCTCGTGGAACACGGACGCGCCTCCGGGTCCGCCGCCCTCCCCCTGCACCGTGACGGCATCATACGCGAGTCCGAACTGAGGAATGGAAACGAGGGGGAGGTTGGCCGGCCGCAGCTGGCGCTCGACCTCGAGCTCGAGCTGCAGCACGAGACGGCCGGGATCGACGATCGCCCGCAGCCGGCGCGCCGGTCCCGCGTTGCCATCGAAGATGTGGCGGGGCTCGAGCTCCGCCACGGGGGACTCGAACCGGCCACCGCCGGCGCCCAGGTCGAGGGCGAGCGAGCGACGATCCTCCACGTCGAACCGCAGCCGGCAGCTCACGCCGCGCCGCTCGAGATCCCGGTCCGGCGTATCGAAATAGAGGTCCCGGTGGAACGTGCGCGGCGCCGGGCGGCCGCGCAGACCGAGCGGCAGGCGTGCCGTGACCAGCGCATCCAGGCGCTCGGCACTCGGCACGTCCCAGCGAAGCTCGGCCACCGCAGGGCTCACCGCTCAGCCCTGCCGGCACGCCTGGCTGAACTCGCGACGTGTGCGGCCGGGGTCGTTGATGGTCTTGTAGAACTCATCATAGTACTCAAGTGCCTGCTGGATCCGTTTGGGCTCGAGTCCCTGCGGCTCCATGCCCCGGTACAGCGCGTAGATCGCGTCCTTCTGCTGGTTGAACCGGGCGAACAGGGTCGCCAGCTCCGCGGGCGTGCGGCACGCGCCGCGGAACGTGCGCTCGCGGACGGTGCGGATCCCGAGCCGCGAGTCGGGCTGGGCGTACGGCGTCCAGATGACGCCGGACCAGTCGAAGTCGTACGGGACCGGGTACACGACGCCGGCTGAGTCCTCGAGCAGCACGATGTTGTGCAGTGCCGATACCGCCCAGTCCGTGTTCCCGATCATGTACTGAAACACGGCAGTGAGACCCATCTGCTCGAGGTGCAGATCGGTCTGGCTCATTCCCTTCTGGTCGAACACGTGCGCCGCGTTGCGGCGCGCCATCCGGTCGTCGTCTTCCACGAAGAACGCGGTGCGGGTTTCGGGCGCCTGCTTCCCCCGCGGGTCCGCGTACGTCACGCGCGCGAGCCGTACGCGAAAGCTCCGGTCGGTCAGCAGGTTGTAGGCCCGATAGATGAGGTACTCCTCGAGCAAGTAGTTCGCGTAGGAGCGGCCGCCCCGGCACTGCACCGTGAGCTTCAGGCTGCCCTGGTGGGCGAACACCGTGTGCGCCGTCCGCTCCCGGTCGAACGACACCTTGAGTGGCGGATACTGACACGTCGCGAGCCGGAAGTGGCCGCGGGTGCGGAGTTGCACGTCGAGGGCGACCGAGTCACCGGCGGGCGCGACGTACGAGAGGACGCCGGGGTGGTCCGGCTTGGCCGTGCCGCGGCTCTTGGCGATCGCGCCGAAGTCGGCGGTGAGGGTGAACTGGAGCGGCTCCGGGGCGTCGAACAATCGCCCGCGGGCGGGGGCGTCGGCCGAGTCCGGCGGACCTTGCCGGGCGCCCGGTCGTGCCGCGAGGCTCGCGGCGGCGGGGGATGCGATGCTCAGGCCCGCGAGCGCCATGAGCGCCGCGCCGCACGCGCGTTGCACTCGGTCGAAGCTCACGCAGCAAGTTACGGGCGGCCTGGGAGAGTCGCCAGCGCGGCACGGCCCGCGGTTACGGTGGCGTGCTGCCCATGCGCACGCCGACCTCGTCCAGGTGCTTCAAGAGGTCCGCCGGGTCCTGATACACCCGGTACGCACCCGCCCGCTCGAGCTCGTCTTCGCCGTACCCGCCCGACAGGAGCCCCACGCCGAGCGCGCGGGCGCGCCGCGCCGCCAGCAGATCCCACACGCTGTCTCCGACCACCACCGAGTCCGCGATGGCGACGCCCAGGCGCTCGGCGGCCGCAAGAAACAGGTCCGGATCGGGCTTCGCGTACTGCACGTCATCGCGCGTGACGATAGGCACGCCCGCGGGGACGTCGAGCATATCGAGGGCCGGCTTGGCGCTCTCCATGCGACCGCTGGTCCCGATCGCCCAGGGGACGCCCGCCTTCGTCAGGTAGGCGAGGAGATCGCGCGCCCCCGGGAGCGGCCGAACCTGTCGCACCTGGCGGGCGTACGCCGCGGCATGCACCTGGCGGATCTGTGCCGCTTGCTCAGGCTTCAAGTCGCGGCCCGTCTCCCGGAACAATGCGTTCACGAACAGCCCGCCGCTCATGCCGATGCGACGGTGAATCCGCCACACGCTCAGCTCGATGCCGGCGCTTTCGAGCGCCTCGCGCCAGGCCAGCACGTGCTGGTACACGCTGTCCACCAGCGTCCCGTCGAGGTCGAACAGGAAAGCGGGACCGGAGGGCACTCGGGCGGAGCTACTTCAACAACATGTCGTGGGGGCGCGCCTGCCCCGTCGGCAAGTGCTCGAAGTCCACGTCGAACTTGGGGTCGAGTGTCAGACCCTTCGGCCCCACGGTGACCAGCTGGACCCGGTAGGGGACCTTCCCGTCCAGGTTCGAGAGCAGCGAGTTGCTCACGTACAACCGCTTGTTGTCCGGCGTGAGCTTCAGCATCTGCGCCTGCGCGATCGCCACCGTGCTGACCAGCTTCGGATGCAGCGGATCGGCGATGTCGTACTGCTCGAGCGCGCCGCCGCCGAACAGCGACACGAACAGGAAGCGGTTGTCGTACGAGATCCGCATGTCCGCCGGGATGGCGTTGTCGGCCAGCTTGATGACGCGCGTGAACGCCAGCTTGCCGTCCTTCCCGACCTCCCAATGCCACACACTGTTGCCGAACGCGCAGTTGATGAACCCGCCGCGCGCCGTTGCGCCGTGCAGCCAGCGAACCTCGAGCGGGGCTTTGTCGAGATGCTCGATCTGGAGCACCTTCCCGGTCTTGTAGTCCCATGCCACCACCACATCGCCCACCTGGTCCATGGGCGTGTTGCCGGCCTTCACGGCGTGCGGATGCGCCCAGCTCGAGGTGACGATCAGGTTCAGCTCGGGCTTGATGCCCACATCGTACATGTAGTCGGGAGCGGGGAGCGCCTTGACGAAGTTGCCGTCGTTGTCGAGTTGCACGAGCGCCCCCGGCGCGCCGCCGTCCTTCGCCCCGAGCATCGCGATCAGGACGCCGCCCGGCACCGCGTAGAACGTGTGCGGCCCGGAATACCCGGTGCTGGCCGCGAGGTCGGGGACGGTCTTCACGAGCTTCGGGTGTTTCGGGTCGGTCGCGACGTCGTAGATGAACAGCCGGTTCGAGAACAGGCCGCCCGCGAAGATGCGATCGGTGTTGACGGTGTAGCCGAAGTGGTGCGCTTCGTTCGCCGGTGCGCTCGTCGGAGTCGTGGCGATGATCTTCCCGTAGCCGGGCGACCTGGGATCGGCGTCGATCGTCGTCAGGAAGTCGGGGTCCTTCTCATCGGCGTCACTCGTCCAGACGTACAGCACGGACTCGTGCTGATCGGGTCGCAGCCCGTGGACGAAGATGGACTCGTCGGCCGGACCGCGGTGGGGGGTCATCACTCCCGCCGGCAGGGCGGCCAGGAGCAGAAACAAGGCGGTGCGCTTCACGATCTACCTCCCTCAAAAAATGAATCGCGACAAAACGAAATAGTGGACAAACTACCCCGGGGACCGCCGCTCGCAAGGACCGTCCGCGCACGTTGCGACCGGTTGCTCCGGCGGCATATTACCACCCCTCAGCATGGCGAGCGGCACGAGCGTGGGGGCCCGCTTGCTCAAGGGCACCGCCAAGAAGCTGACGGAGAGCTTCTGGGACAAGTTCGCGGCGCGCGTCGGAGAGCGTTCCAAGTAGATTGCCCCGATGAAACAGTGGCTGGAAACGCGCGAAGTCCTGGACTTCCTGGCCAACGCCCGGGCGAGCGGAATGCGCGCCGCGCTCGCGACCGTGGTACGTGTCCGCGGCTCGGCCTACCGCCACGAGGGGGCGAAACTCGTCGTCGCGGAGAATGGGAGCAGCGCCGGCAACGTGAGCGGCGGCTGCCTCGAGCAGGACGTGCGCGAGGTTGCGCTGCAGGTCGTCAAGAGCGGCGAACCCCAGCTCCGCAGCTACTGCTCGAGCGCCGACGAGATCGCCGCGTGGGACCTGGGCGTCGGGTGCGAGGGGCAGGTTGATGTCTATGTGGAGCCTGGGGAGGCGCGGCCGCGGGAGCGGGAGCTGTTGGACGGCCGGCGCGCGTTCGTCGTCTGCACGCGGCTCGACGGGAAACGGGAAGCGGGAAACGGGAAAGGCCTGCTCGTCACGGCCGACCGCATCGAGGGCGATCTGGGGTCGGCCGACCTGAATCGCACAGCGACCTCGCGGGCGCGGGAGCTGTTCGGGACGGGCGAATCCGGGATCCGCGAGATCGCCGGCCGTTCGATCTTCTTTGACGCCCTGCTTCCCCCACCCCAGTTGGTGGTCCTGGGGGCGGGGGACGACGCCCGGCCACTGGTGCGCTGCGCTGCCGACGTGGGCTTCCGGGTGCTGGTGGTCGATCGGCGGCCGGGCTTCCTTTCGACCGATCGATTCCCGGCCGCCGTGGGACTGGTGCAGAGCGCGGGCGACGAGCTGGACCGGAAGCTGC
>DATHGL010000206.1:0-3027 GCA_035317625.1 Gemmatimonadales bacterium
GGGTTGCAGACCGGAAAGGACCAGGGGTTCACCACGGCGTTCCGGGACTTCGATCCCAAGGCGGCACATGTCTTTGGAGGCATCGGCGTCCGGCTCGGCTTCTGAGCCGCCGCCCGAACGGGCGGCGATGGAACGCGCCCTCGACCTCGCACGCCGGGGTTGGGGGCGCGTTGCTCCTAACCCCATGGTCGGTGCCGTCGTGCTGGCGGGCGGCAGCGTGGTGGCCGAGGGCTACCACGCGGAGTACGGGGGGCCCCACGCCGAGGTCGTGGCGCTCGGGACCGCGGGAGAGCGGGCGCGCGGCGCGACGCTGGTCGTGAACCTCGAGCCGTGCGCGCATCACGGCAAGACGCCGCCGTGCACCGACGCGATCGTGGCGGCAGGCGTGACACGTGTGGTCGCGGGGATCGGCGACCCGGATCCGGAGGCGCGGGGCGGGGCCGGGGTGCTGCGCGCCCGGGGCGTGGCCGTCGCGATCGGCCTGCTCGCCGAGTCCGCCGCCGCATTGAACGCGCCGTTCCTGTTCGCGCGGGAGCAGACGGAACGGCCGTTCGTCGCCCTCAAGCTCGCCACGTCGATCGACGGCCGCATCGCCGATGCCGCCGGCAGCTCGCAGTGGGTCTCGGGGGAAGCGGCGCGCGAGCACGTGCACTGGCTGCGTGCCGGATTCGATGCGATCGCGGTCGGCGGCACGACCGCTCTCCACGACAACCCGCAGCTCACGGTGCGCGGGCCGGTCACCCCGCGCCGGCCGCCGGTGCGCGTCGTGTTCGACCGGCGCGCCATGCTCAACCTGGGCGTGCAGCTCGTGAGCACGGCGCGCGAGGTGCCGACCTGGGTGATGTCGTCGCTGGACGCGCCGCCGTCGAGCGTCACGCAGCTCGAGAACAGCGGCGTGCGCGTGTTCCGGCCCACGACGTTGCGGGACGGACTCCGCATGCTGCGCGAGGCCGGGATCCAGTCGCTCTTGTGCGAGGGCGGCGGGGCGCTGGGGGCCCGGCTCCTCGCGGATGGCCTGGTGGATCGGCTCTACTGGGTGCAGGCGCCCGTGTGGCTCGGAGAAGGCGGGGTTCCGGCCTTTCCAGGCGTGCCGCCGCACCCCTTGGCGGCCGCGCCCCGCTGGACGCCGGTGGAGCGGAGGGCTCTGGGCTCTGATACATTATTGGTATTGGATAGGCGGCTATGTTTACCGGAATCGTAAGTGCCATGGGGCGCGTCGCGAAAGCGATGCGGGATACGGGAAACGGGAAACGGGAAACGGGGTTGACACTCACTATCCGTGCCCCGTACAAGGGCATCCGGAAAGGTGAGAGCATCGCGGTGAACGGCGCCTGCCTCACCGTCGAGCGGGCAGTGAAGGGTGGGTTCTCGGTGCACGTAGTCGAGACGACCGAGGGGCGCACGCTGTTCGGCGAGTACGTGGCCGGGCGCCCTGTGAACCTGGAGCGCGCGCTGCGCGCGGCGGATCGGCTGGGCGGCCACATTGTCCAGGGGCACGTGGATGGGGTCGCCGTGGTGCAGCGCGTCGAGCGGCGTGGGGACGCGTGGGTGTACGACCTGCGGGTGCCCGACGCGGTGCGGCAGGTGTCGATTCCGCGCGGCGCGATTACGCTGGACGGCGTGAGTCTCACGATCAACGACCTGCCCGGGAATGACCTGGTGCAGATCTCGTTGATCCCGTTCACGCGCGAGCACACCACGCTCGGAACGCTCGTCGTCGGCGACCGCGTTCACGTGGAGGGTGACGTTCTCGGGAAGTATGTGAGGCAACTATGCCGCACCACAAAATAGAGCAGGCGATCGCGGACATTCGCGCCGGCAAGCTGGTGATCGTGGCCGATGACGAGCACCGCGAGAACGAGGGCGACCTGGTCGGCGCGGCCGAACGGGTGACCCCGGAAATGATCAACTTCATGGCCACGCACGGCCGCGGGCTGATCTGCGTCACGCTCATGCCGGAGCGCTGCCAGGCGTTGGGGCTCGCCCAAATGGCCGAGCACAACACGGAAGCGCACGAGACCGCCTTCACGGTGTCGATCGACGCGGCCACCCGGTTCGGCGTCACGACCGGCATCTCGGCCGCCGACCGCGCCGCCACGATCCGGGTCGCCATTGACCCCGCCACCGTGCCGACCGACCTGCGCCGTCCCGGGCACGTGTTTCCGCTGCGGGCGCGGCCGGGTGGGGTGTTGCAGCGCGTCGGGCAGACCGAGGCGAGCATAGATCTGGCCCGGCTGGCGGGGCTCTACCCCGCAGGCGTGATCTGCGAAATCCTCAACCCCGATGGCTCGATGGCGCGGCAGCCGGACCTCGAGCAGTTCGCCGCGCGTCACCGGCTCACCTTCATCACGGTCGCCGAGCTCGTGGCGTACCGGCTGACGCACGAGCGGCTGGTCCACCGCGTCGCCGAAGCGCGCCTCCCCACGCCGTTCGGCGAGTTCCGCATTGTGGGCTACCACAACGACGTCGACGCTGCCGAGCACGTGGCCCTGGTCTACGGTGACGTGCGGGACCGGAAGGACGTGCTCGTGCGGATGCACTCCAAGTGTCTCACCGGCGATGTGTTCGGGTCGGGGCGGTGCGACTGCGGCTGGCAGCTGCACTCGGCGATGCAGATGATCGCCACGGAGGGCCGCGGCGTCGTCGTCTACCTCGATCAGGAGGGGCGGGGCATCGGACTCCTCAACAAGCTGAAGGCGTACGAGCTCCAGGACGCGGGCCACGACACCGTCGAGGCGAACCGCGAGCTCGGCTTCAAGCCCGACCTGCGCAACTACGGCATCGGGGCGCAGATCCTCCTGGACCTGGGCCTCTCCGCCATCCGCGTGCTCACCAACAACCCGATGAAGCTGGTCGGGCTCGAGGGCTACGGCCTGCAGATCGTCGAGCGCGTCCCCATCGCGATGACGCCGTCCGACGAGAACCGCTCTTATCTCGACGTCAAGCGGGACAAGCTCGGCCACCTCCTGACCCACTGACCGTGGCCGAGATCCCGGGTTCGCCGCGCGCGCCACGAGAAGGTCGCGT
>DATHGL010000207.1:0-4416 GCA_035317625.1 Gemmatimonadales bacterium
TCACCGTCAGCGGCTTCGCGGTCGGACGGGCCGACTACGATCGGGTCACCGCGAGCAACACGTTCACCGCCGGGAAAGTCGGCGTGAGCCTGTTCAAGCCCGTCGGCGACAGCTACGTGTTCGCCCAGTTGACGACAGTGCTCGAAGACGGCGAGGCGTCCACCGAGATCGACAACCTGCTCGTCAGCTGGACGCCGCAGCGGGCGAACCGCTGGGCCGTGGGCTTCGGTCGGTTCGACGCGCCCATCGGCTTCGAGCGCGATGACGAGCCGCTGAATCTGATACCGACCAATTCGTTCACCTTTACCTACGCGCGACCCACCAAGCTGACTGGCCTACAGGTGCACTACACCGCGTCGCCCCGGTTCGACGTCTGGGCTGCCGCCGCCGACGGCTGGGACGTCGCGACGGACAACAACCGGGGCAAGACCGCCCTGGCCCGCGTGCAATGGATGCTCACGCCCTGGGTCACGCTCGGGGTGACGGGTGTGTACGGCCCCGAACGAGACTCGAGCGACGCACATCAGCGAGCGCTGTTTTCGAGCGACCTCACCATCGACCGGGGGCGCGTGATCGTGGGCGCCGAGGTCAATCTCGGTCGGGAGCGGGAAGGCGGAGCGGGGGGCGCGCCCACGTGGCGGGGGGCGGCTGCGACGGCGTTTCTACGCATGACCCGGACCGTCGGCGTGACCGTGCGGTACGACCAGCTCGAAGACACCGACGGCCTGCTCACGGGGACGCCACAGATCGCGCGGTCCGTCACCGTCGGTCCGATGTGGTTTTTCTCGAGCGCCCGCGAGGGAATCTTCAGCAACATCGAGCATACACGGTTCCACCTCCCGCAGGTCGCGGTGCGCGCCGCCATCCGGGCCGACTGGTCGTCCACGCCGTTCTTCACCGATGTCACCGGGGCGCCGCAACGCTCGAACACGAAAGGCGTGCTCGAGCTCGTCTACGTGTTCTGAGTGGAGGGGGAGGCCATCACATGTTGTACGACTTGCGACGGGCGGACGTCCGCATCAAGTGGCTCGTGACCTGTCTGCTCGCCACGGTGGGGCTGTCGTACGTGTTCGGGGCACTCATGGTCGCGTTGTACGCGGGGTTCACACCGCAGCGCGTGGCGGCGACGTACGCGGGTGCAGAGATGTCGATGCCGATGCCGCCCGACACCACGGTGGTCGTGCAGCATCCCATGTCGACGGCCGACTTCGCCAGGCCCGAGGTCCACACCGTCGATACCGACCTGCTGATCCAGGACACCCACGTGCACGTGCCGATGTACGCAGTGATCGCCGCATGCCTCTCGGTCATTACGCTCGGTCTCACCGTCCCGCGGTGGGCCGGCCTTGCGATCATCACGGTACTCTTCGCCGCGCCCTGGCTCGACTTCGCCGGGATGTGGCTCACCAAGTTTCTCTCGCCGCGGTTCGCGATCGCCACACTCGTCGGAGGATGGGCCATGGGGGCGGGATATCTCGTCGTCACGGCGCTCGCCCTATACCAGATGTGGTGGTCACACGAAAGGAGCTGACCGATGCACCTGCTGATGCGCGCGGCGGCGATCGCCGCGCTGTTCCATATCACCCCGGCGGTGGTGCTGGTCAAGCGCCCCGACGCGGTGCGGGCCCTGCTGCCGGGGGCCGACGCGTATTACGCGCAGGAGGTGCACTTGAGCGCGACCGACGCCCACCACCTGCACGAGACCGTGGACTGGAGTCCGGACGACGGCGTCCTCGCGTTCTACACGGGCAACGCGGGATCGACCGCGGTCGGGGCGCTCGAGTTCGTGCGCGTCGACACGCCCCACGGGCCCCTCGAGGTGGCGGTGGGCTTTAGCCCGCAGGGCCGCGTGCGCGGCGTCATCGTCACCAAGGCCACGGTCGAGATGAAACCGTGGGTGCTCGAAGCCGTCGCGAGCGGCCTCCCCGACCGCTATCGCGATCTCAAGCCGGGGGACGTGCCGGCGGGGGCCGCTGCCCTCACGGGCCGAACGGGCAACCTCGCCGCCTACATCGCCGGCCAGGTGGACAAGGGGGTCGCCCGGGCTCTTGCGGGATATGGAGCGTTCTACAAACATGTAGGGGCGTAGCGGCGTTTCGTGTTAAAACCGTGTCGCCACATCCTCGGCCGGAGCGGGTCTAGATGGGCGTGAAACTCTCCTACACGACGGTCATGCTCGCGGGGCTCGCGACAGTCGCCTGCCCGTATTCCGACTTCCTGACCAGCCGCCGCGGGATCGCGATCTCGGGAGGCGGCGCCGGCACCGACGGCCCCAACGCCTTGAGCTTCAACGTCCAGCCGAGCAGCGCCAACGCCGGTGACATCATCACCCCTGCCGTGCAGGTGACGGTGCGGGACAGCCTGGGCGCCCCCGACACGAGCTTCGCGTTGAGCATCACGGTCGCGGTCAGCGTCAATCCCGTTGGAGGCAATCTGTCGGGCACGCGGAGCATCGTTCCGGTCAACGGCATCGCGTTGTTCGGCGATCTGGTCATCGATCGGTCAGGATCCGGGTACGTGCTGCAGGCGACGGCGCCGGGCGCCGCACCGGCGTCGAGCGCGTCCTTCAATATCCTCGCTCCCTAGCCCCGCGCCGCTCCCGGGGTTCGGTCGCCCGGCGCGCGGTTCGGCTCGTTCCAGTCGATCTCGAACAGTCCGTTGCAGCGGTGGCAGCGCATGCTCGCGGCGTGACCCTCGAGCTTCGCCCGGTCGCGGCAGTTGGGGCACACGGCGTACTGCGGACCCCAGCTGATCGGAAAGCGAGGTGCGTACTTGGGGCTGGGTACCACGGACCAGCGCAGCGCGGGCTCCGGTGAGAGCTGCACCTGCCCGCGTGGCACGGAGACCGGCTTCCCTTTGACGTCGACCACGGCGTCCGCGGGCGTCAGTTTCAGGATGCGGTACCAGGCGCCCTGGCGCAGCGGCACGTTCACGTCCGCCTTCAGGCGCGCCCATTGGAACGCAGCCGGCATGACCACCTCCAGGGTGCCGAGCCTGCTTCAGCAGCGCGGCCCGGTCACTCCACGCGCTCGACCGCCTCGGTCCCGAGGCCTGGCCAGGCCTGGCACGCGCCGATCCAGGCTCGTTTGGTGGGCGCGTCCAGACGCCCGGCGTTGTCCTGCTTCAGCCACTCGACCAGCTGGGACGCCGTGTCCCGCGCGGCAACGTGGTGATCCTCCTTGAACCCCTCGCCTTCGCGCAGCGACCAGTGGCATACGTGGGCAACCAGCCGTAGGCCGATCGTCATATAGATGTCGATGTCCACGCCGCGCAGGAACGCGGGGGAGCCGCCCCGCTCCGCGGCGTGGCTCAAGAGCCAGCCCCGAAACGCCAGATCCCGGTCGGCCTTCCGGGGAATCCGGAAGTCGTGCGGCTCGCCCTTGAGACTGTCCGCGGCGTAGGTCATTGGTTGGAGCACCCTCGAAATATGCACTGCGACGCCGGACTTGCCAGCCGGCACGGCGACTGATACATCAACTGACCCTACCTCCGAGAGCACCCCCGTGAGAAACAGTCGAGTTCTGGTGGCGACGGCGCTCGCGATCCTGGCGCTCGGTTGCGAGCGGTCGCAGGAGCGCATCACCGGCGTCCCGAAGCTGTCGGCGGCCGCCGGATCCTCCCAGGGCACGATCGGCATCAACGTGCTCTTGGCCGGGGCGCCGACCGCGGCGCAGCTCGCCGAGCTGAGAACGTACGGCAACGTGCACGGCAAGCTGGTCGAGATCAACGTCGTCTTCATGCGCGCCAGTGCGAGCAGTCTTCCCGCGATCCACGCGCTTCCCTACGTCCTCGCCGCCAATCCGGACGCGGAGCGCACGGGGGCGCCAGTGGACGCGGTGAGCGCGGGCAGTTTCGCGGCGGGCCAAGACACCTGGGATCTCGATGCCGTCAACGTCACGCCGGGTCCGTTCACCGCGGCGCGCGCCGTCGCGTTCGACGGCAGCGGCGTGTACATCGGCGTGCTCGATACCGGGTTGCTCGATTCGTGGCGGCAGTATTTCCCCCAGGAGCGGATCGCGACGCAATACGGGATCTCGTTCGGTGGCGGCGGGGCGGGTGGCAGCAACGTCTCCGAGCAGCCGAACAAGTGGCAGCACGATCAGAGCTCCCATGGTACGCACGTCACGAGCACCATTCTCGGCTATCAGCTCGGCGCGGCCAAGATCAACGGCGTGGCGCCGCTCGCCACGGTGATTCCGGTGAAGGTCCTCAACCAGAACGGCTCCGGTTGGTCGTCGGTGGTGGCCCAGGGCATCGTGTACATCGCGGACCTGAAAGCCGGACCGCTCGTGGGGCACCCGGTGGTGATCAACATGAGCCTGGGCGGCCCCGTGCTCGACGCGGTCGAGAAAGCGGCGATCGACTACGCCATCTCGAAGGGTGTGATCATCGTGGCCTCGGCCGGCAACGCAGGCG
>DATHGL010000208.1:0-3221 GCA_035317625.1 Gemmatimonadales bacterium
TCGAGGATGCCGAGCACCGACTTGAGCTCGGCGCGGAGCTCCTTGACCGTTTCGGTGGCCAGCGCGCGCCGCGCTTCGGGTTTGAGCTCGCCGGAGCGACGGTACTGCTCGATCTTCTGGCGCGCGCCTTCGATCGTGTACTTCTCGGTGTACAGCAGGTGCTTCACCAGCATGATCAGCTCGATCTCGCGCCGCTGGTACACACGGTTTCCGGACCGGTTCTTGGCGGGGTTCAGGAACCGGAACTGGCTCTCCCAGTAGCGCAGCACGTGCGGCTTCAGGTCGGTGAGCTGGCACACCTCACCGATCGAGAAAAATTCCTGAACGGGATGGGGTACGCTCATCGCCCCCCCCACTGTTCCGGCTTGAGGTCGCGCTCCATGAGGTCGGACACGGCCTGACGAGGCGGTTTGCCTTGGAACAGCACGGCGGCCACCTCGCGGGCGATCGGCAGCTCCACGCCGTGGCGCTCGCCCAGCGTCACAGCCGTGCGGGCGGTGCTCACGCCCTCCGCCACCGACGTCCGGCCGGACAGCGCTTCCTCCAGCCGCTTCCCGCGCCCCAGCTCGACGCCAAGCGAGTGGTTGCGCGACAGCGGCCCAGTCGCCGTGAGGATCAGGTCGCCCATGCCCGCGAGCCCCGCGAAGGTCGCGGGTTCGGCCCCGAGCGCCACACCTAACCGCGTGATCTCGGCCAGCCCGCGGGTGACGAGCGCGGCGCGCGCGTTGTGGCCCATCTCGAGCCCTTCCAGGATTCCCGCGGCGAGGGCGATCACGTTCTTGAGCGCCCCGGCGAGCTCCACGCCGATCACGTCGGTGGCGGAATACACGCGGAAGTACCCGGTCGAGAAGACCTGCTGCACCTGCTGGGCGACGGCATGCTCGCGGGCGGCCGCCACCACTGCGGTCGGTTGGCGCGCGTAGACCTCCTGGGCGAAGGACGGTCCCGACAGCGCCGCGATCCGCGTGTTCTTGGGGAGCACGTCCGCCACCACGCAGGACAGCGTACCTAATCGCTCCGGCTCGAGTCCCTTCGACACGCTGACGACCAAAGCCCGTCGCTCGATGGCGGCGCTCGCGCGAGTCATGACGTCCCGGACGGCGTGCGAGGGTGCCGCGGAGACCACGACGTCGGCGCCGCGCACCGCGGCGGCCAGATCGCCCTCGGCGGTGAGAGCGGAGGCGAGCTTCGCACCCGGCAGAAACATGTGATTCACGTGCTCCCGGTTCACGCTCTCCACCACCTCCGGCTCGCGCGCCCAGAGGGTGACGGTATCGGAGGCTTCCTTCCGGGCGAGCAGGTCCGCGAGCGCCGTACCCCAGGCGCCGCCACCGACGACAGCGATCTTCGTCACGTGGCCCCCACCCCCCGTCTGGTGCGAAACCGGTTCTCCGTCCCCTGCCGTAGGCGCTCGATGTTGTGCCGGTGTGCGTACACGATCAGCAGGGCCAGCACGACGGCGGCCCAGACAGTGTAGGGTTGGTCGGGAGCGGTGAGCCGCACCCACAGCGGGAACAGCACGGCGACCACGAGCGAGGCGACCGATACATATCCCGACAGCCACAGCATGGCGGCCCAGATGGGCAGCGAGATCACGATCGCGAGCGGCGCCAAGGCGAGGAACATCCCGGCGGCCGTCGCCACCCCCTTCCCACCCCTGAAGCCGACGTACGGCGAGAACATGTGACCCAGCACCGCCACGAGGCCCAATGCCACTGGGAACCAGGCGGGCCCGTTGGACCACGGCCCCAGGATCGCGACCGGGAGAGCGCCCTTGGCCGCGTCGATCACGCCGACGGGAATGGCGTAGGGCCAGCCGAGCACCCGGTACACGTTCGTCGCGCCGAGGTTCTTCGAGCCGTGCTGCCGCAGATCGATCCCCCGCCCCAGCCTGGCGGCGAGGTAGCTCGTCGGCGTGGCCCCGATCAGGTAGGCCAGGAGCACCAGCACCCCGAGGCCGTAGTCGTTCATCGACCGGCCGTCTCCCGCTTGCGGCGGAACTTGAGGTTCACGGGGGAGCCGGTGAACTGCCAGGCCTCCCGAAAGCCGTTCAACAGGTAGCGCGTGTAAGACTCGGGGATCGCGTCCGGGCGATTCGAGACGATCGCGAACCGGGGCGGCGCGGTGCCGATCTGCGAGGCATAGAGCAGTCGCACCGACGCACCTACGGGCTGCGGCGGCTGCTGGCGATCCACGAGAGTCTCGAGCACGCGATTCACTTCGGACGTGGGCACACGCTTGGCACGCTGCTCGGAGACTTCCAGGATCAGCTCGGGCAGTTTGGGCACGCGCTGGCCGGTCTTGGCGGAGAGATAGAGGAACGGGATGAACTGCAGGAACGGCGCGCGCCGCTCGACCTCGCGCTGGCCCTGCGCCGCGGTGTTCGTCTCCTTCTCCTCGATCAGGTCCCACTTGTTCACGGCGACGATGATCGCTGCGCCGCGCTCCCACGCGTCGTTCGCGATCTTCAGGTCCTGCACGTGCATCCCGTCCTGCGCGTCCACCACCAAGACGCACACGTCGGCGCGCTCGATGGCCCGCGCCGTCCGCAGCGTCGAGTAGAACTCGATGTCGTCCTCGACCTTGCTGCGCTTGCGGAGCCCCGCCGTGTCGATGAACACGAGCGTGTGCCCCTCGTAGGCGAGCGGCGTATCGATCGCGTCCCGCGTCGTGCCGGGCTCGGCCGCCACCACCAGCCGCTCCTCGCCGAGCAAGCGGTTCACGAGACTCGACTTCCCCACGTTCGGCCGGCCGACGACCGCCACGCGGATCTCGGCCTCCTCGCTCGCTTCCGGAGCCGCGGGCAGCAGCTCCGCGACGCGGTCCAGCAGGTCGCCCGAGCTCTTGCCGATGGCCGCCGACACGGGGAACGGGTCGCCCATGCCGAGCTCGTAGAACGCCATGTGGCGTGTGTCGACGGGCAGACCGTCTGCTTTGTTCGCAACCAGGATCACCGGGCGGTGTGCCGTCCGCAGATACTGGACGATCTCCAGGTCGACGGGGTGTACCCCGGCCTCCACGTCCACGAGGAACAGCACGACGTCGCTCTCGGCCACCGCGATCTCCACCTGGGCCCGGATCGCGCGGTTCAGCGCGTCGTGTGCCCCGGGCACCATGCCGCCCGTGTCCACCAGCCAGAAACGGCGGCCATTCCACTCGGCTGCGCCGAAGTGACGGTCGCGCGTCACGCCCGGGCGCTCGTCCACGATCGCTTCCCGCCC